>NZ_PJJW01000034.1:0-189133 GCF_002929675.1 Cryobacterium sp. M15 | reverse complement strand
TACATTACGGCCACCACACCCACCCGTCAAAACGCCCCCCACCCGGGCGTGTCGCACCACCAGCATCCGCTCCCCCGAACGTGAAAAACCGGGCCCACGTTATGAACGTGGGCCCGGTTTATAACCTGGGCCCAAGGACGGGGCCCAGGCCCCGTCCCAAAAAGCAGGGGCTAGTAGCGGTAGTGGTCTACTTTGTAGGGGCCTTCTACGGGAATGCCCAGGTAGCCCGCCTGCTCGGGCGTAAGCACGGTCAGCTCGACGCCGAGAGCGTCGAGATGCAGGCGGGCGACCTTCTCATCCAGCAGCTTCGGCAGCACGTACACGCCAACGGGGTACTTCTCCGGCGAAACGTACAGCTCAATCTGCGCGAGGACCTGATTGGTGAAGGAGTTGCTCATAACGAACGAGGGGTGACCGGTGGCGTTGCCCAGGTTCATCAGGCGCCCCTCCGACAGCACGAGCACGCTACGCCCGCTCGGCATGCGCCATTCGTCGACCTGCGGCTTGATCTGCACCTTGACCGCCCCCGGCAGCGACTCGAGCGCGGCCATGTCGATCTCGTTGTCGAAGTGACCAACGTTGGCGACGATGGCGAGGTGCTTCATGCGCAGCATGTGGTCGACACCGATGACGTTGAAGTTTCCGGTGCCACTGACGAAGATGTCGACCTGTTCGACGACGGAGTCGAGGCGGGCGACCTGAAAACCGTCCATCGCGGCCTGGAGCGCGTTGATCGGGTCGATCTCGCTCACGATCACCCGAGCGCCTTGGCCGCGTAGTGCTTCGGCGGCTCCCTTGCCAACATCACCGTAGCCAGCGACGAAGACGACCTTGCCGCCGATCAGCACGTCCGTGGCCCGGTTGAGTCCGTCCGGCAGTGAGTGGCGAATGCCGTACTTGTTGTCGAACTTGCTCTTGGTGACCGAGTCATTCACGTTGATAGCCGGAAATAACAGTTGTTTGCCCGCGGCAAGCTCGTAGAGTCGGTGGACACCGGTGGTGGTTTCCTCGGTGACGCCGATGAGATCGGCGGCCACCAAGGTCCAGCGGTCGCTCGATTCCGCGAGCGAGTGACGGAGGGCGGCGAGGATGACTCCATATTCGTGGCTGTCATCGGCAGCATCCGCTGGTACGGCGCCGGCCAGTTCGAACTCGCGACCCTTGTGCACGAGCATGGTGGCGTCGCCGCCGTCGTCGAGGATCAGGTTCGGGCCGGTCCACGCGGCTCCGGCCGCAGCCGCTTCGGCGCTCCAGTCGAAGATCTGCGACGTGCACCACCAGTACTCCTCAAGGGTCTCCCCCTTCCAGGCGAATACGGGAACACCGGCCGGGGCATCGGCTGTGCCGGTCGGGCCCACCGCGATCGCGGCGGCCGCGTCGTCCTGCGTGGAGAAAATATTGCAACTGGCCCAGCGCACTTGAGCACCGAGTGCAACGAGGGTCTCGATCAACACGGCGGTTTGCACGGTCATGTGCAGCGATCCGGCGATGCGGGCGCCGGCGAGCGGCTTGGTCTCACCGAATTCGGTGCGCAGAGCCATCAGCCCCGGCATCTCGTTTTCGGCCAGGCGCAACTGATGGCGGCCAGCCTCGGCGAGCGACACATCGGCGATCTTGTAGGTGAAGGTGGAGGGCACGGTGGGTGCGGCGACAGTCATGCTGCTATCTTGCCATTTCTCTCTGAACGAACTCCACATTGTTCTGCTGGTGCGTGGGCAGGCCACCCAGCGAGCGGATGCCACCCCCACCAAGAATGGGTCACGGCAGCGTCGGGCTTTCAACGTCGGGATCGTCGGCCAGAAGCCGGTGGCGTATGAGGTGCCAGCCACGCGGAGCACTCGTGCGTTCCGCATGTCGAGAGCACAGGTCAAAGCTGTGTGGTTCCGCTTGAATGGAGAGCGGGCCGAGTACTGCCAGGGACTCCCCATAGTCAAAGGTGAGCGTGGCCACCGAGGGTTCGAGGCAGGCGACACGAGAACACGGGCGGAATGTCATTGCCTGTAAGGGTAGCCGCTTCCCGGCCGCCGTAGGATGGCAGCATGTCTCGATCCCGTCGTTCAGCAGCGCCCGAACCGACGGTGCGCGGTCGCGGACGCGACCGGCACGGCCGCGGCATCCGTAGTTCGGCGACCGGCCCGTTCCTGCCGCCACTGCGCACCCGCATCGACCTGTTTGACATGACGATCGCCAGCACAATCGAGTATTTGCGCGGCGTCTGGCCGGAAGAACTGGGCAAATCCGTGTTCGAGGTCGCCTCCGGACCGCCCTCGGTCATACCCGGCATTGGCGTGGAACGCTGGATGGTGACGCCGGAGACGAACCGCGTCGTGTTCTACCGCCTGCCGATCCAGCGCCTGTCACGCCTGCACGAAAACGATGAGATACACCAGCGCATGATGATCGAGACCTGCGTCTTTCGCGGCGTCGCCGAACTGCTCGGCAAAGACCCCTGGGACCTCGCGCCGGATCGCTTCCGCCACTTCTAGGTATCGGTCCACGCCCGGCGACCACCGCGCGGGTGTCGCCGGCACGTGTGCGAGATGGTGACACGTGATCGAATCAGTGCACTTCTCCGACGCCTGCCGCGAGCAGATAACCGGTTCGACCGGCATCCGCCTTTCGGACCGATCCTCGCTATGACTGGGATCGCGGCCTTTCGGCGCGATGAGTCGGCGTGTCAGCGCGTCTGGACGTTTGCTGTATTTAGTAACAGAAAGATAACAGATCGGGGCAATTCCAAACCGATTCCGGGATGGAGCCGAACACCATGCAGACCCCAACACCACCTGCTCTATCGACGGAAAAGGATTCATCCTATGCGTACATTCACCAAGGCCACCATCGGTTTCGCCTCTGCTGGAATTCTCATCGCCGGCCTCGCCGGCTGCTCGTCGGACGCCGGCACGACGACCCCGGCGCCCGCTTCGAGCTCAAGCTCGTCCAGCTCGGCCGAAGCCACGCCGACGCCGCTCGCCTCGATTCCCAGCCTCTCCGGTGTTGACACCGCCGTGTTGCTCGACGCCGACTTCGGCGCTGCACTGACGAGCCTCGGCCTGACCGCCGGAACCGTGGGAACGGCCACTCTCGAAGAAGGCAGCCTGCACTTTCCGATCTCCGGTGGCAACGTGGACTACTACGACCCGGCCGAAAGCTACCGCCCCTTCGTTCAGGGCTCCATTCAGCACGAGGGATCCGGATTCTCGCTGACCGCCGGCGATACCGTCGTCGAGCTGACCAACTTCACCATCGACCCCGGCACCTCGGAGCTCTTCGGTGACGTCTCGGTCAACGGCGAGTCCGCCGCCACCCAGGCCCTGCTGTTCGACCTCTACGGTTCGACCCTGGAGCCGCTCAAGATGGAAGGCGACAACGCCATCCTCACCGGCACCACGGTTCACATCTCTTCCGTCGCCGCCGGCCTGCTGAACTCCACGTTCAGCACCGACGCCGTCACTGACCAGATGCTCGTTGGCATCGCAACCATCACCGCCGCCACCAAGTAGTGGCTCGGCTCTCCACGAGCGAATAGGCAGTACAGCAAAGATCGGGGCCCGCCACACGGCGGGCCCCGATCTTTGCGTGCCCCGGGCCGCTTACGGTTCGCGGCACTCGGTAGGGAAGCGGGCACCCGTTCGTACGAGTGCCCGCTTCCCTACCGAGTGCCACGACACGTTTGCGCCAGACACGACTGGACCACGACACGATCAAGCCCCGGGATGCGCCAGCGGGCGTTCAGCGCATCAAACGGATGCCGCCACCCGGCTGCGCAGCTCGTCGCGCACGCTCACGGCAAGGTCGGGGTGGTCGACGAAGACCCCGTCGATTCCGCTGCCCATGACCGCCGCGAACTCGTCGCGCCAGTGGCCGAAACTGCCCGGCTGATCCCCAAGGCGACACGACGCGGTAAGAAAAGCATTCTCCGGCCGCAGGGTCCAGCAGAAGATGTCCAGCCCGGCCGCGTGGGCGTCAGTAACGAGAGAAGAAATCACCAGGTCGCCGACGGCATCCGCCTCGATGATCAGGGATTTGTCTACGCTGATGCCGTCGACGGTGCTACTGAGGGCATCGAGACCGGTTGCGGTGAGGTAATCGGAGTAATACGGCGCTCCGGCGCCGAGCCGGGCGACCTGATCGAGGGGCTGACCGGTTGCGGCGATCAGGAACACGCCTCGAGCGGTCATGCCGCGTGCCGCAATCTGCTCAAGCACGGTCGCCTCGAAGCTCTCGATGATGAGGCGGTCGTCGTCGTCGTTCCAACCGGCCGCGCGCACCTCGTCGACGAACAGCTCGTCGAGGGGCAAGCCGATCGAGGCGAAATAGGCGGCGTTCTTGATCTCCGCGACCATGCCGAGGGGGCGCCGAGAGGTGTTTGAGGCCTCGTCGATAAGCTCAAACAGGTCGCTCAACCTCATGATCGGGTATCGGTCGTCGTGCTGCGCATTCTGCGGGCGCACGTGTGCAAGACGCTCCCGGGCGCGCAGAGTGGCCAGTTCGGCCCAGGTGAAGTCTTCGGTGAACCAGCCAGTGAGGGTGTGACCGGCGAACTCCTTGGTCGTGCGGCGGCCGGTGAACTCGGCACGAGAAGCGACATCCGTGGTGACGGAAATGTCGTTTTCGTGGCGCAGCACCAACACTCCATCTCGGGTGGCGACGATGTCAGGTTCGACCGAGTCGGCGCCGAGCTCGAACGCGAGGGCGTAGGCGGAACGGGTGTGTTCGGGGCGGTAGCCGCTGGCTCCGCGGTGACCGATGACAAGAGGGGACATCTGCACACCGTAACGCCGACGAGTGACACCGACGGTCGGTTCAGGTGAACACCCGCTGAAGTTTTGACGCGGTGCAGGCGAACGCCACGCGACAACTGCGCGTATACGCGTAAATCGGCCGATCAGCTATCGATACGTTGCCTAACCTGACAGAGTCTGCTGCTTGGCCGACGGCACTTTTCAGGGGGATTTCAGCGCATGCCCACCATCGAGGACCTGCACCGCGGCACTGCGTCAGCGGTAGCGGCCCCGACGAACGTCACGACACCGGCGCCGCGCCGCACATTCACCCCGCGCAAGAAAAAGAAACCGTGGAAATCGTGGCTGCTGTTTCTACTGTTCGCCGGGCCGAACGTGGCCCTGCTCATCGTCTTCACCTACAAGCCACTCCTGCAGTCGCTCTATTACTCGACCCTGCAGTGGAACCTGGGTTCGGCCTCGGCAATTCCGGTGGGTCTTGGCAACTATGTCACCTGGTTCAACGACCCCGGCACGGCTCGGGTCGTCACGGTCACCCTGATCTTCACCGTCGCAACCGTGGGCGGCGGCATGGTGATCGGCCTGCTGTTCGCGGTGTTGCTCAACCGCAAGCTGCACGGCCGCGGCGCCGCCCGCACCGTTATCGTTGCGCCGTACGTGCTCTCCGGGGTCGCGGTCGGCCTGCTTTGGCTGTTCGTTTTCGACCCGAACTTCGGCATCACTGCGGCGCTGCTCGACGCCATCGGCGTGGCCTCACCGCCCTGGTACAACGATCCACAGTGGGCGCTGGTCATGGTCATCATCGTCTACCTCTGGAAAAACGTCGGCTACGTCGCGCTCATCTATCTGGCGGCCCTGCAGTCGGTGCCCCGAGACTTGCTCGAGGCGGCGTCGCTCGACGGCGCAACGCCGGTGCGCGCATTTCGCAACATCGTGCTGCCGCTGCTCGGCCCGACGACCTTCTTTCTGTCGATCACGACGCTGCTGAGCTCGTTGCAGTCCTTCGACATCATCCAGGCGATGACCAAGGGCGGACCGCTCGAAGGCACCACCACGATGATGTACCAGATCTATCAGGAAGGCTTTCAGGCCGGTCGAGCCGGATATTCTTCCGCGGTCGCGACGATTTTGTTCGCCGTCTTGCTCGTGGTCACTCTGATTCAAATGAAGTACGTCGAGAAACGAGTGCACTACTGATGTCCACGCCTACCTCGACCTCGCGTCGCCGTACACCGCTTCAACTCGGCGGCTACCTTGGTCTGATTCTGGCCATTGCGATCATGATTCTGCCGCTGGTCTGGATGTTCCTGGCCGGGTTCAAGGAACGCGACGAGATTTACACGGTGCCGATCCAGTGGCTGCCCGACAGCTACGACCTGTCAAACTATGCCGCAGCCCTGGCCGCCGTGCCGTTCGGAAACTTCTTTCTCAACAGCACCATCACCACGGTGATCGGCGCCGGACTGAAAATGTTGCTCGGCCTGACCACCGCGTACGCTGTCGTCTTTCTGGAGTTTCCGTTCAAGAAGTTCGTCTTCGGCCTGGTGATCTTCGCCCTCCTGGTCCCGCAGCAGATCGTGATGATTCCCAACTTCACCCTTGTGGCCTCGCTCGGGTGGATCAACACGTATCAGGGCATCATCGTGCCCGGCCTCGCCAGCGCGTTCGGCACCTTTCTGTTTCGCCAGCATTTTCTGACCCTGCCGATCTCCATTCTCGAAGCCGCAGCACTCGACGGAGCCAGTCACTGGACCCGCCTCTGGCGTTTCATCGTGCCCATCTCGGCACCAACCATCGCCGCGGTGGCTTTGATCTCGATCGTCTCCGAATGGAACGAATACCTCTGGCCGTTGCTCGTCGTCGACCGCTCCGACATGATGACGCTGCCGGTGGGACTGACCCTGTTGCAAAACAACGACGGCGTCACCAACTGGGGCGTACTGATGGCCGGCACCGTGCTGGTCACCGTGCCGGTGCTCATCGCGTTTTTTGCGCTACAAAAACGCATCATCGCCGGGCTGACCGCCGGCGGCGTAACCGGCTGACGCATCGGCATCCGGTTATTCAGCGGATGCCGCCCCTCAATTTTCCACTCGAGACCACCCCCCACCAGGAGAGTTCTATGAACACGACACCCTCGTTCACCATCAACCGCCGGCAGATCTTGAAGCTCGCCGCCGTGTTCGGCGCCACGGCCACCCTTGCCGCGTGCAGCGGACCGTCGCTGGGAGCGGGCGCCGGTGCCGCTGACGTCGCGGTAATGGACTGGACGGGCATCACACCAGCCAAGGAAATCACCTGGTGGAGCAACCACCCGGGAACCTCGAAGCTGATCGAGGAAGAGATCATCAAGCGCTTCCAGGCCGAGAACCCGCAGATCACGGTGAACCTGGTCACGGCCGGCGCCAACTATGACGAGATCGCGCAGAAGTTTCAGGCGGCGTCGGGCACCAACAGCGTGCCCGACCTCGTGCTGGCCAGCGATGTGTGGTGGTTTCGCTACATGATCAACGGCCAGATTCTTCCGATCGACGATCTTGCCCGGCACCTCGAGATCGACACCGCCGACTTCAACAAAACCCTGTACGACGACTACACCTTCACCGGCAACCACTGGGCCATCCCCTACGCCCGCTCGACGCCGCTGTTCTATTACAACAAGGCCGTCTGGGCCAAGGCCGGGCTACCCGACCGCGCGCCCAAGACCTGGGCCGAATTCGATGAGTGGGCACCGAAGATCCAGGCCGATGGCGGTGTGACCCCCCTCGGTCTCGGCAAGGGTGCGTCCTGGGCTGCGTGGTGGTTCTGCAACATGCTGTGGGGACAGGGCGGTGCCTACTCTGACGAGTGGACGATGACGCTTGACACCCCCGAAGCGATCGCGGCAGCGGACTACTTGCAGTCACTGATTTACGACAAGAAGGTCGCCACCGTAGCGGCTGTGGACCAGGTCGCCGACTTCGGCGCCGGTCTGACCGGCTGCATCATGGGCTCGACCGGATCGCTCACCGGCATTTTGGAAGCCGCCAACTTCAAGGTCGGCACCGGCTTCCTGCCGGAAGGGCCCGAAGGCCAGGCCTGCCCGACCGGCGGAACCGGCATCGCCATCGCCGCCGACCGCACCCCGGAGCAGCAGTTGGCCGCCGGCATGTTCTTGAAGTTTCTCACCAACTCCGAGAACACGGCGTACTTCTCCTCGAACACCGGCTACATGCCGGTACGTACCTCCGCCCGCGACGGCGAGACGATGACCAAGGTCTACGCCGAGTTCCCGCAGTTTCGCACGGCCGTCGACCAGCTCGAGACCACCCGCTCGCAGGACTGGGGCCGCGTCTTCGTGCCGAACGGCGACAAGGAGCTCACTACAGCGCTGGAGAAGATCATGCTCCAGCAGACCGACCCGGCCGAGGCGTTCGCGGTCGCGAGCACGGCGATCGCAACCTCGTTCGACGAGAACGTGAGCGCTTACCTGTAGTTTCGGGGTTTTGTGGAAGCGGGTCCGCCGAGCAGGCGGGCCCGCTTTTGTGCGGGTGGAGATGGTTTCCGGGCGTTCGATGCTGATTTCGGATCGAAGCTCACTGGGTCAGCAAAGCGACTGGCCCGCGATGCCGGTCAGGGCCTTCAGCGCCCGGCCGCCGTAGACGGCGCGAGTTCGGCCAGTTCCGCGTCAAGATCGTCGTCGAGAGGGAAGTGACGTTCTGTATCCGCGCCAAGGTCTGTCACTCCGATGGCTCGATAGAATTCCGCAACCGCCCGGCGTCCATACGCCTCATGGTCGAAGGCGCTCGCGACGACGTCTCCGCGCAAGAAAGCGGTGAGGCCGGCCGCGAGACCTGCGTCGGTCTGCGGAACGACGAGACCGGCGGCCTGCGGCAGCGCATCGTGAACGGATGCGAAGGCCACCGTCACCACCGCGCGCCCCAGTACCAGTGCTTCCAGAATGACCATCGGGGCGCCCTCGTAGTCGCTCGACAGCACGAAGCAGTCCGCTGCCGCGAGCACAGGGTAGGGATTGGCGAGCGCTCCGGTCAGGGTGACCGCGGCCGACAGCTCCAGATCGAGGATCAGCGCTGTGAGTTCGGCTTTCAGTGGCCCCGAGCCGACAATGACGAGCCGGGTGAACGGATTCCGAGCGTGCACGAGGGCGAACGCCCGAATCAGTCGGGTCTGGTTCTTCTCCGGAGAGAGGCGCCCGATGGTGACGAACGTGGTCGTGGCTGCGGTGGCCGGCGACTCGATGCACGGCTGGGACACGTCAGCCGCGCCGCGCAGGATTCGTTCGACGTCGACGGTGTTGTGCGCAACTGTGAACTTGGAGCGCGGCGCATAAGCGGCGAGCGCTTCGGCATTGATTTCGGAAAGCGCCGGCGACACGGAGACCAGGTGGTCGTACCGGTCGTAGCGGGCGAAGGTCTCGGTGAGGCCGCGCAGCATCCGCTTGACTCCCCCGATGGCGCGGTGGGCGTCGGCGCCGAGGTCATTGTGCAGCCAGATCGAGCGCACGGCGGGAGGCGAGTGCAGCAGTAATTCAGCCCAAAATGGACCGTAGCCGCTGAAATCCACGACGTGATCGAAACGGCTGTCGCCAAAGCAGCGGGTGAACTCCGCAGTGAAGTCGGCGTCAGCCGCGGAGGTAGCACGGGCTCCGGACGTGATGCGCGCTCCGAGCGAACCAGCCCCGCCGGGGGCGTCGGCCCGAGCCGCGCGGCGACGAGCAAGCCGCTGCCTCACTCCGCCATTCATGCCGCCGATACGGGCGAACTGTCGCACTCGCGGGTCGATCAGGCGCTGGTTGGCGCGACGGGCCGGGGCTGCACTCTTCGCGAAGGTGACCGAGATGTCAAACCGTTCGTGGTCGATGGCGCCGAGCAGGTTGAGTGCGGCAGAGGTGATGCCGTTGGGCTTCATGCCGCCGAGATAGATGAGCACGGAGGTGCGGACGGCGGCGGACGGCACGCGCAGCAGCGGACTGGAGTCGGCACCGCGAAAGACGATGTCGATCACGCGGGCACTCGCAGCGCCGTCATCCTGGCCGACATAGTCGTGTTGGGCGATTCGATAGCGCTCGGTGAAGGCCGGCAGCCTTCCATGGTCTGCGATTTGGCCAATGAATGCGACGACCTCCGCTACCGTGCGACAGACCGGGCCGGGCAGCTCAGTCGGCGCCAGGTAGAGCCCCCGGGTCTGCTCGAAGTCGGTGAGGTCGGGCGTGAAGAACACAATCGGCAGACCGGTCGCGAGAAAGTCGAAGAAGATGCTCGAGTAGTCCGTGACGAGTATGCCGGCGAGCCCGAGCACGACGTTGGTAGGCAAGTCGTTCGGCACCAGAATCCGGGCGAGGTCCGCGCGGCCGGAAGCGAGTGCGTGCACAGCCTGGTGAGTTTTCAGCAACACGATATAACGACTGCCGTCGATTCCGGCTTCGATGTGCCGAACGCGCTCGAGCAGGGCGTCGAGGTCGTCGTCGGGGTGGGCGAAGGAGGAGCCCTTCCACGTGGGCGCGTACAGCACGATCTCGCGGCCACCGGGGTTGAGCTGCGCGAGCCGGGATCGTGCGCTTTGGGATTCCGCCGCGGAGAGCGTCTGCCGGTCGATGCGGGGGTAGCCGGCCAGCAGCATCCGTCCGTGAAAGATGCCGTCGAGTTTGTAGGCGCGCTCATACATTTGACGGGCCATGAACGGGTTGGCGGCGAGCAGATAGTCGGCACTGACAAAGTTGCGCACGATATTGGACGTCCCGAAAGCGCCGTCGGCCATGTCGTAGCCCATGTGTTTGAGCGGCGTGCCGTGCCAGGTGTTGAGGTAGATCTGGCCGACTCGTTTGGAAAATTGCGGTGGAAAGGTGGCGTTGCTGATGAGGTAGCGGCTCGTGGCGAGTGCCCGATAGTAGGCGGGCGAGCCGCTTTTCACAAAGCGCACCGTGCGATCGTGGCGAAATTCCCGGCGTGCCAAGCGCGGGTCCTTGAGCGCCCAGACATGCCGTAAGTGCCCCTGATCAGGCGTATTACGCAGTTGCCGGAACAGTGCCTCTGGGTTGCAGAGCAGCCCGGATCCGTTGAACGCTTCGTACAGCACGTGGTGCGGGCGAATCGGACGGGTACGCCAGTAGGCGTGGGCTTCGTAGCGTACCGCCCGACGGATGCGGCCAACCAGCCTGGTGAGGCGGCGACGCGGCCCATCGCTCCAGCGTGAAAGTACGGGAGCGAAGAGCAGCACGAGCGTGCCCAGTTTGGCGGCGAGGCTTGAAGCAGGGGGCCCAGCGATTTGGAAGGCGACGGGTTCAGTGTGGGGCCGGGGCGGCAGTGCGGGCACGGTCACAGCGCCGGGTACGCTGTCGGGAGGCTGAGGCCGCGCTCGGTGAGCACGCCGCGCAGCCGGGTGGGATAGTCGGTGATGATGCCGTCAACTCCCAGGTCGACGAGGGTGTGCATGAGCGCGGTCTCGCTGACCGTCCATGGGATCACGGGCAGTCCGGCGGAATGGGCTTCGGCCATGAGCTCGGGCGTGACCGTCTTGAACGTTGGCGACAGCGCGTCATAGCCCTTTGCGGCAGCTGCCCGGGCGACGGAGCCGTCGTAGTCGTCGATATCGATCCCACCGAGGTGCACGCTTCTGCCAGGCTGGCCCACTTCGAGCCAGTCGTCGTCCTGGGCAAGGGCGACAAGTCGCAGCTCGGGCGATATGCGCCGCACGAGGTCGAGGGAGGCCCAGTCGAAACTCTGCACGGTGATTCGGTCGGCACGGCCTGAGACCGCGATGGCGGCGACGACGGCGCGCGTGAGCGCCATCATTTCCCCTTCACCGGTTGGGCCTGGGGTTTCGATCTTGGTCTCGATGTTGAGCTGCACGGTGTCGGCCTGGTGAGCGTCGACGAGCGCGAACACGTCGGCCAATTCGACGATCATGTTGCCGGGCACGTTGTGCTGCTCCGGATAGCCGGGCAGCTGCTGGTATCCGCAGTCCAGCGTTTGAATCTGGGCAAGAGTCAGTTCGCGCACGCGCGTGCCTGCATAGGGGAAGGCGGGGTCCTTACGGAAGGCGGCCTCCGTGTCGCGGCATTTGCTCGTGGTGAGCACATCGTCGTGCCAGACGACGACGGCGTCATCGCGGGTGAGGTGCGTGTCGAGTTCGAGCGTGCTGACGCCGAGTTCGAGCGAGGCAGCGAAGGCGGCGAGGCTCTCCTCGGTGTGTTCACCGCGGCCGCCACGGTGAGATTGCAGGTCGAAGGCGGCGCTCTGGTCGAGGGGCGCAGCTGCCCGGGCCGGTTCGGCGAGCGCCGACTCTCCTTGCGCGGCCACGACAGCCCCGCCAACCAGAACCGTACTGAGGGCGGCGGCCGCCGCGATGATCAAAATCTTGCGCATGCCGGCACTCTTTCGTGGATCGCAGTACGCCGAAAAGGCGCGCTGCTGCTCACGTTATGGAGCCGAGGTGACCGGCATCCACCGCGCAGCCGTCAGGCGGATGAACTCTGTGTGAACACGAACGGGTGACGCATCCGTTTCAAAACTCCGGGGCCGGCGCGACGCAGTGACACGGCGACGATCACGATGACCGCGATCGCGATCGACACCCGGGTGAGCTCCGGGTTCGGCACGAGCAGCCGCAGAGTGAGCGCCATCGGAACGAGCAGCCATTCCCAGCGGCCGCTGAGTGCCACGAACGGCAGCAGCAGCAGCGCATACCAGGGGTAGCGGGGGCTGAGCACGAGCAGGGTCGCGCCGATCATAACCAGTTGCCCGACCCAGGGCCGGTTCTGGTCGGTGGTGAGAATCACCAGCACGGCGACCACGGCCAGGATCAGGCCGGCCACGATAATAGCGGATGACCCCGGCGCGACCAGAGACACCAGCGCGAACCGAGAGCCGTCCTGGTAACCCTCCTCACTCAGGTAACCGGGCAGGTAGCCCAGCACCCCGATTCCGGTGGCCAGCACATAGGGCACATACAGCAGCGCAAAGCTGAGAACGGATGCCGCCACCATGCGCCAGCCGCCCCGCTTGAGCAGGGCCGGCGCCGCCAGTACCGGGATGAGTTTGGTACCGATCGCTATTCCAAGCATGATGCCGCCGCGCCAGACCTTTCTGGTCGAGACCAGAAAAACGGCTGCGACGACGAAGATGACGCCGAGCATGTCGACGTGCGAGTTGGTGACGGCCTCGGTCGCCACGAGCGGACACCAGGCCCAGAGCGCCGCATTTCTTTCATCGAGGCCGCGGCGGCGCATTCCAACCAGCAGCATGACGGTGGTACCGAGGCTCAGCAGCAGCCCGGCGAACTGCAACGGCCAGTAGGCGGGGCCGGGACCAGTGAGAAAACGTACGCCGGCGAAGAAGATCTCGCTGGCCGGCGGGTAAATCGTGGGCACGGCCGTGCGGTTGAGGGCTGAGCAGAGCAGATCGCCGTCGGTCGTGCGGGCGCGCGCAATGCGCTCGCCGATGCAGACTTCCGTGCCGGCGGCCGTGGTCTGGGGCGCCGGGAAGAGCCAGTCTGGTCTCAGGGAATCGAGGCGGGCATCCGCTGGTGTGAAGGCGTAGGGGCTGATGCCATTATTTTGTACGATGCCGTCCCACGCATAGCGAGCCGAGTCGGTGCTCGTGTTGGGTGGACCGACCATAGCCGCGCCGCCGATCAGCGCGGAGCCAGCCAGGATCAGAGCAACCACAGCCCTGCCGTTCACGCGACGCAGCAGCCACCAAGCCAGGCCGAACAGGAGCCAGAGCGCACTGGTGACCAGCACGAGTGGTATCTCGTCGCGGTCGGGTGCGAACAGGTGGAGGGTGCTGACGCTGAACGCGGTGAGGGCAGCGCTGAGCACGAGCAGTCCCGAGATCAGAATAAGTCGCACCAGACCATCCTCACCTACCTCTGCCCAATCGCGATGTTTTCGGGGAAGCGCGAGTGAGAAACCTGCAGACTGTAAGGCCTTCGGGGTAAACGCTCCTCGCCCAAGGTGACGGGGGAGCAGGTCGAGATTCTGCGGTCCGGCAGCGAGGATGCTGCTTAGCCCCACCCCTCGGGTTCAGTGAGCACGATCAGCGAAGTGACGCAGCGATCTCCGTCGCGACCAAAACCTTCATCGTGCTTCTCCTGAGTCTCGGCACGAGTCTCAGCGAGTAGATACCCATCACGCTAGTGACACCCACCGACAGTGCGGTGGGTCAGGGAGCGAAACCTCCCGGTAATGGCCTCAATGCGCCTGACCGACCCGGCCAGCCCGATGAAAAATGATTCCGACCAGCGACTTTTCTGGGAATAAGTTTGGCCATGTGCACATCGTAAGAAATTCACACCGCTTTTAGCGACCGTGTGGTGATGAAATAGAAGCATGCGGCGATTGATGTACGAGGCCCAGCGAGCGCTGGCATCGCCGGTGCGCAATCCGCGGATGGCGACAGTGATCGGGCGGCTGCTCGGCGCCGCTTTTCTGATCTGCTTCGGCACCGGCCTGTACAGTCATTTTTTGCAGGAACCCCTCGACTGGATGCGATTTGCGACGCGACCGGAGTTTCTGTACCAGGTGACGCAGGGCACGCACATCATCGCGGGAATCGCCTGCTTTCCCCTGTTGCTGGCCAAGCTGTACATCGTTTTTCCCAACCTGTTCGCCTATCCCCCGGTACGCGGGCTCGTTCATTTTCTGGAACGGGCCTCGATCGCCCTTTTTGTGGGCGCCTCGCTCGTGCAGATCACGATGGGGCTGCTCAACACTTTTCAGTGGTATCCGTGGCCGTTTCCGTTTCGGCAGGTGCACTTCGCGCTCGGCTGGGCGCTGATCGGGTTGCTGGTTATACATATCGGGGTGAAACTCCCGATGATCACTCGGTACTGGAGCAAGGGGTCCCTAGACAGCGAGCATCCGGAAGACGTGTACTCGGTCGATCGGGCTTCCAACGCGGAGGCCGTGCGATTGTGGGGCAGCAGCCGGCCCGGCGGCGTGACCGGGCGCGTACTCGATTACATCGACGCGACGCCGCGCACCCTGATCAGTAGCGTCAGTCGGCGCGGATTCCTCACGACGGTCGGCGTGGCCACCACTGCCGTCGTGGGCCTGACCGCTGGCCAGACCTTCACGCCGCTGAACGCGGTCAACCTGTTTGGGCCGCGTAAGAAGGGCGTCGGCCAGCAGGGCGTTCCGGTGAACCGCACGAGCGAGCAGGCCAAGGTAGCGGATGCCGCCCTGGCCGCGGGGTGGACCCTCACCGTGGCGGTGGCCGGCACCGAACGCTCCTTCACCCGTTCCGAGTTGCTGGCGCTGCCGCAGACCGAGGTTCAGCTTCCGATCGCCTGCGTCGAGGGCTGGAGCCAGATGGCCCACTGGCGCGGCGTGCGATTGAGCGACCTGGCCGACTTGTTGAGCGCCGACCCGGACACCTCGTTTCGTCTGATCAGCCTTGAAGAACGCGGCAGCTTCAGCAAAACCCAGATGGGCCGCGAGTATGTGCGGGACCCGCTCACCCTCGTCGCGCTCGAACTGAACGGTGAGACGCTCGACCTCGAGCACGGGTATCCTGCGCGCATGATCGCGCCGGGCCGCCCCGGCGTACTGCAGACCAAATGGCTCAGCCGAATCGAGGCGATCTGATGACGACGAGTAGGACGGGGCTGAATCCCCCGCCGGCCGGAATCCCGGCGTCGACCAGCCGACGGATGCGCAGCATCCGCCTGGCTCTGCTGGGTCTCGGTGTGCTGCTGCTTGCCTGGGGCGCGTTTGTGATGTTCGATTCGGTGCGGCTAACCCGCATACCGGGGGTCGCCCTGTGGATTGCGGCGGCGATTGTGCTGCACGATGCGATTCTGGCGCCGATCGTGTTCGCGTTCGGGATCGCGCTTCGGCGTGCCGGTCGGCGCGTAACCGGCACGGTCATTGCGATCGTTCAAGGCGCAATAGTGGTCGGGTCGATCGTGTCGCTGATCGCGGTGCCGACGCTCGTGGCGAAGAATTTCGCACCCGCGAATCCGACCGTGCTCCCGCTGAATTACGGACTGAACCTTGCGATCTTCTGGCTCCTGCTGGCCCTGGTCACCGTGGGGCTGTCGGTATGGGCTTTCCTGCGCTGGCGGAGCCCGGTCGAGGCCTTCCCGGATGACTCCGGGCGGTGACGTGCCGAGCTCCGGGCCCACCTTGTGGCCGTGGGCCAAGTTTATAGACTGGGCCCATGGACGGGGCCCGGGCCCCGTTCGTGGGTGCAGGATGGCAGCTAGGAGCGGGCCAGGCGGGCGAAAGAACGGCCGCCTCTGGTCCATTCGGCGACCTGCACCAGTCCGACCTTCGCGGCCCGACGACACAGGGCGCTGACGCCGAGTTCGGCCCACGGGAACGCGTCGCTCGTGTGTCCGGCGGCGTCATGCAGGGTACCTTCGTAGGCGAGGTCGTGCTCGGGGTCGCGGTGCACCTCAACGACGAGCACACCGTCGACGGCGAGCAACGACGCGCATCGGTCGAGCAGGGCGTCGGGATCACCACCGATGCCGATGTTGCCGTCGACGAGCAGCAGGGTCGCCCAGGTTCCCTCCAACGGAATGTCGTCGAAGACGGAGCGTTGCAGAACGGCGAGACCGGCCGCGAGGGCGATTCGCACGGCGGTCGGCGACACGTCGATTCCGAGGGCGCTGAGTCCCGCGTCGAGGGCGGCTTGAATCATGCGGCCCGGTCCGCAGCCAATGTCGAGCACCGGTCCGGCAGCCCCGTCGAGCAAGGAATGGTCGATCGGATCGGCTCCAGCGCTCCAGCGCCCGGCGTGCATTGTCGACACGCGCATCGGCGTGCCCGGGTCGGCACCGGCCCGATTGCCGTGGAGGTAGAGCACGTTGTCGTCGCTCTGCAACGCCTGGGCATACGGTTCGGACCCGCCAGCTCCGAACGTGCTCGGGCGGCGAAAGCGTTCCGCGGTCGCGCGGTCCACGTTTTCGACTGTGCCGTTTGCCCACTGCTCCCACAGGCGAGGCGACACGAGGGTCACGAGCGCGCCCCGCTCAGGGCTGTGGGCAGAAAATCGGCGTTCTGCAGGCGAGCGGATGCCCGCACCCCCGCGAAAGCACGCGCGAAGCGCGTGCGGGGGGCGACCGAGGCGACGGTGTGAGCATCCGTTATGGTGTCGATATCGGTGAGTGTCGGCAGGAGGCGCACGCTGAGCCCGGCCTCGTCGAGGCGTCGCAGCTGGTGGGCACCGGTGTCGGAGCGGCTCATCGGGACACCCCGGAGCAGCGTTCCACTCGGGCTTTTCAAAGCGAGCGCCCAGAAGCCGCCGTCGTCGGCCGGGCCGAACCAAGCATCCGTTTCGTCGCCCCAGTCCGTGAATACGGGGGCGAGCAGCTCAGCACTGACCTGGGGGGTGTCCATTCCGAGCAGCAGAGTGGGCTCGGCGAGGGTGTCGAAGATGGCAGCGAGGCGTTCGTCAAGGCCTCCAGTGCTCTGCGGCAAAATTTCCCACGCGGAGGCCTCCACCGGCGCAGTCACGCCATCAAACGCCAGAATGTAGCGCGTTGCCGGCAATTGTGACGCAACGGCGAGAGTGTCAGCGAGGCTGGCGGCGGCGAGTTCAGCCGCCTGCTCGAGCGAGAGCGGCGGGTGCAGCCGGGTCTTGACTTTGCCGGGCAGGCATTCCTTGGCAATGACGACGATCGCGGTCATGAGCGGGCCTCGTTCCGGATGCTGGGGTCGATGTTGGCGGCAGCGGCTGGTCTTCTGTAATCGGTACTGAGCAGCGCGGACATGTCTTTGATGGCGGTGAGGGTGCCGCGCACGGTTCCGGTCACTTTGCTGCGGCCGACGCGCGGCGCGTAAGGGGTATCGACTTCACGGATACGCCAGTTGGCCGCTGCGGCACCCAGAAACATCTCCAGCGGATACCCGCTACGGCGATCGATGAGGTCGAGGGCGAGAAGGTGGTCTCGGCGCGCCGCTCGCATAGGGCCAAGGTCATGAATATTCACACCTGTTGTTCGGCGCAGTCGCCAGGAAAGATAGGTATTTGCTAGACGGGCGTGCGGAGGCCAGGCGTTGCGGGTGGTGGGGCGGCGGCGCCCGAGCACGAGATCAGCCTCGTCAGCGCTGATCGGGTCGACCACGAGCGGCAGGTCGCGGGGGTCCATCGAGGCGTCGGCGTCGCAGAATGCCACGATCGGAGCCGTGGCCGCCAGGAGACCGGCGTGGGCAGCGGCACCGAATCCGCGGCGATTTTCGTGCACGACCTGTGCGCCGAGACTACGGGCGATTGCGGCCGATCCGTCGGTCGAGCCGTTGTCGACAACGATCGCGCGGTAGCCGACCGGCATGCGTTCGAGAATCCACGGCAGGGCCTGCGCCTCGTTCAGGCAGGGCAACACAACGTCCACCCGGAAATTGATCATTAGGCGAACTTAGGCGGGATGTCTGGGTGTGCGGGGTGAAAAAGATTACGAAACACGGAAAAAAGCTGGGGAACCCGTGTGGAAAGTGTTCCTCGGCGGGCGGATGACAGTGCCGGGTGGGCGCGAAACACTGGCGCCACCCCGGCGACCGAGCCCCGGTTCCAAATTCGGGCTCGCCCCGGTTCGTCCCGAAGGCAAAGGCATCCGCCTGGCTGGTGCGCGCGCGGCGGCGGCGCGCCTAGTCTGGGGGGGTGCCCCCCACCCAACATTTTGCGCCGCCCCAAACGGATGCCCTCGCTGGCCGCCGCGTGCTCGTCATCGAGGACGACCCGATGGTATCCGAGGTGGTCGGGCGGTACCTGCGCGCCGCCGGATTCGTCGTGGATGAAGCCACCGACGGGCTCGCCGGCCTGCGTCAGGCCGAAATCGCCCTGCCCGATCTGGTGGTGCTGGACCGTATGCTGCCGCTGCTGGATGGTATCGAGGTATGCCGGCGGATCCGAGTGAACTGGGGCGCGTTACCGGTGATCATGCTGACCGCGCTCGGCGAAGAGGAACACCGCATCGAGGGCCTCGAAGCTGGCGCCGATGACTACCTGGTCAAGCCGTTCTCGCCGCGGGAACTCGTGCTGCGGGTGGAGTCGGTGCTGCGGCGAAGCAACACCGAGTACATTCCGGAGGGGATTCTCGATGTCGGCGACTTCTCGCTCAACCTGGCCGCGCACGAGATTCGACTGCGCGGCCAGCCGCTCGTGCTCACCGCCCGCGAGTTCGATCTGCTCGCCTATCTCATCTGGCGGCCGTCGAGGGTGCTGACCCGCGAGGAGTTGCTCCGTTCGGTCTGGGGCTGGGAGTTCGGCGACCTGTCCACGGTGACCGTGCACGTGCGGCGGTTGCGGGAGAAGATCGAGGCCGACCCGGCGCATCCGCTTCTCGTCACGACGGTGTGGGGGGTCGGGTACCGGTTCGATCCGGTTCCGCTCGGCGCCAGCGAAAGCAGCGTTGATGAAGGCAGCGTTGACGAAGGCAGCGTTGATGAAGGCAGCGTCAACGAAAGCAGCGTCGACGAAGGGTCTCGATGAGCGCTGAGATGTTTGCGACCGTCGTCGGCATCGCGCTCGGGTGCGCGCTCGTCGTAGGGGCGCTCGCCCTGCTGACACTGCGCCTGCTGTCGCGGGGGTCGCTCGTGATTCAGGTGGTCATTGTCGCGTTCGCGACCATTGCGTCGGTGGTCAGCGGAACGTCTGCGGTGGCGTCGCTGATGTATATATCGGCGCACGACCTGAACATGTTCTATACGGTGGCCATCGTCGCCGGAATCGTGTCGCTCGTGATGGCCGCGGTGCTGGGGCGCTCACTCGCGCGCGACAACCAGTATTTTCGGGCCGCGGCAGCAAGCATCGGCCGCGGCGAAGCCGTTACATCCCCGGAGCGGCATACGAGTACGGAGTTCGCCTCGCTCGCGGGGGAACTGGCCGAGACGGCCGATCGACTGACCGAATCCCGCGAGCGGGAGGAACGCATGGAGGCGTCCCGCCGTGAAATTGTGGCGTGGATCTCGCACGACCTCCGCACGCCCCTCGCCGGTATACGCGCCATGGCCGAGGCCCTCGAAGACGGCATGGCGCCAGACCCCGAGCGTTACTACGTGCAGATCCGTGGGCAGGTCGACCGGCTCAGCGGCATGGTCGATGACCTGTTCGAGCTGTCCAAGATCCACGCCGGAACCCTCCAGCTCCACCTCGAACGGGTCGCCCTGTATGACTTGATCAGCGACACAGTCGCCGATCTCGCGCCGGTCGCCCTCGCAAAATCCCTCCACCTGCGGTTCGAAGGCGAGCGCGGTCTCACGCTGCAGGCGGATGCCCGCGAACTCGCCCGCGCGGTCGGTAACCTGGTCATGAATGCTATTCAGCATTCCCCGGCCGGAAGCGCTATCGTCGTCTCGGTCACCGCGCACGCCGACGGGCGGGCGGTGATCTCGGTCGTCGATGCGGCCGGAGGTATTCCCGAGCGGGACCTTGGCCGGGTGTTCGAGGCCGGCTGGCGAGCGAGCGAGCCGCGTACCGCGTCCGCTTGCGGAACCGGCGCCGGCCGCAGCGGCGGTGCCGGGTTCGGCCTTGCGATCGTCGAGGGAATCGTGCGTGCACATGCTGGGCAGGTGACCGTGACCAATGTTGAGAACGGATGCCGGTTTGAGCTGCTGTTGCCGCAGCATCCGCTGGCGTGACGGGGTTGGTTGCTCATTCAGGAAAACGAGGTGCGGCCGCCGGGGCCCGCCCGAAAAAATGAGCGGCAGCCTGTGAAAATCTCCCCGGCTTGCGTGAATCGGCCGCTGAGCGCACGCGCGGGGCTCGGTCAGGGACGCACTGCTGCGCGCAGCGGGGCCGTGGCGAACTCGCGCATACCGTCTTCGAACGAGACCTGAGCCGACCAGCCGAGTTCGGTGCGCAAGCGCTCGGAGGACGCGGTGATGTGCCGCACATCGCCGAGCCGATACTGCCCGGTCACGATCGGAGCCAGGCTGCCCGCCGTAGCAGCAGCGAGGGCGGTGGCCATGTCACCGATGGTGTGCACGATTCCGCTGCCCACGTTGAATGGGCGCACAGCTCCGGAATGCGCGGATCCCTCCCAAGCGGTGAACTCCAGCGCGGCCACGTTGGCCGCGGCAACATCTCGCACATGCACGAAGTCGCGGCGCTGGCGCCCGTCTTCGTAGACCCGCGGAGCCTCACCGCGCTCGATCGCCGACCGAAACAGTGACGCGACTCCCGCATAGGGCGTGTTCTGCGGCATGCCCGGACCATAGACATTGTGGTACCGCAGGGCGGCAACGCGCCCGCCGGTCGATCGAGCCCAGGCCGTGGCGAGGTATTCCTGACCGAGTTTGCTGCTCGCGTAAACGTTGCGCGGGTCGAGCGGATCAGTTTCAGTCACTAAAACGGGTTCGAGCGCCTGCCCGGTCTCGGGATCGAGGGGGTCGAAGCGTCCGGCGTCGAGGTCGCTCGCGAGGCGCGGGCCCGGCCGGGTGGGTCCGTTCGGACCACGGTAGCTGCCCTCGCCGTAGACCACCATGGACGAAGCCAGAACCAGGCGAGAGATGCCATGCTCGGTCATCGCGGCCAGCAACACCGCCGTTCCTACCTCGTTGCTGTGTACATAGTCGGGGGCATCGGCAAAGTCGACGCCGAGGCCTACCTTGGCGGCTTGGTGGCACACCACGTCGATGCCGGCGAGGGAGCGGGCGACCGTGGCGGGGTCGGTGACATCGCCGTGCACGAACTCCACACGCGGGTCCAGCCCCGCCGGCCGAGCGTTCCCGGCCCCGAACCCACGTTCCGAACCCGGAACGTGGGGAAGCACCGAGGCAGGGCCGTGAACGTCGGCGCGCAGGGAGTCGAGCACGCGCACCGTGTAGCCGTGGGCAAGAGCGGCATCGACGATCGCGGACCCGATGAAGCCTGCGCCCCCGGTGATGAGCACGACGGTCATGCGATCTCCGATGCCACGCCACGTGCCAGCACGGCGTCGACCTCGGCCGGGTCGATGAGCTCGCGCGGGACGAAGTCCGTCGGCAGGGCACGCAGGATCCCGTCGATCGCGGCCAGGATGCGTGGCTGGGCGTCGCGCAGGCGACGGAACACGGCCGACGCGGTGACGGCATCCGTCTCGCTGGAGGTTGTGATGACAAACGGCGTGAGGCTGCCGGAATCAGCGGCGTCAGCGGCGGCGACCGGGGCCAGGCCGGCGTCGGCGTCGGTCACGAACGACAGGTTGACCGTGGCCATGTTGAGTTCGCCGGCCAGCACGATCTCGGGGTAGGCGGTCATGTTGACGATGTGCGCGCCGATCGACCGGAACCAGACCGACTCGGCCCGGGTCGAGAACCGCGGGCCCTGAATGACGACGACGGTTCCGGTCGGCGCGAAGTTCTCGCCGAGGTCCTCGAGCGCGCGTACGGCATAGCCGCGCAGCGACGGGTCGAACGGGTCGGCGGCGGAGAGGTGCTGCACCGATTCCCGGTCGTAGAACGTGTCGGGGCGACCGCTCGTGCGGTCGATGAACTGGTCGGTGACCACGAGCAGCCCCGGCGCGTACTCCGGAGTGACGCCGCCGACGGCCGACGAGGAGATGATCGCGCGCACTCCGATCGAGGCGAGAGCCCAGATGTTAGCGCGGTAGTTGATCCGGTGCGGAGCGACACTGTGGCCACTGCCGTGCCGCGGCAGGAACGCGACGCGGCGACCGGCGCGCAGGCCGATCGTGACCAAAGCGGTTCCGTAGGGCGTCTGCACCTGGTGCGTCACGGCGCCGGATGGGTCGATGAGTTCGTAGAGTCCGGAGCCGCCGATCACGGCGATCTCCGCCCGGGCGGTTGGGTCGGCCACAGGGTCAGCCACAGAATCGACCACGGGGTCGACTATCGAGGCAGTCGGGTCAAGCGTCACAAGCGGCTCCCAAGCGGGTTACAAGTCGAGTATCCAGTGTGCCATCGAAAGCTGCATGCCGCGGCAGCCCGCCGCTGCCACACAGGCTCCTCACACGTTCCGGGCCTGGGCCCCGTCCCCGGGCCCAGGTTATAAACTGGGCCCACGGTCCGGGCCCGGGCCCCGTCCACGGAGAGCTAGTGCGTGTAGACGCGGATCGAGGACGCCAGCGGCCCGGGCGGGTTGAGCGCGAAGGACGACAGCACCCCGTCCCCGGAATAGTCCACGAGCGCCCAGAGTTTCAAACCACCGCTCACGACGTAGGTCGCTCCGCTAGACACCGGTACCGTGGCGCTGGATCCGGCGTCGATCTGGAGGTCGACCGGGGTGCCTTGGGTGGGCGTGAGGGTGAGTGCGGCATCCTCTGCCCCGCCGTTGACCAGGTGCAGGGTCGGCGATGGACCGGCGGCCACGGCTACGGTGAAGGAACCGACCAGCGGTGCCGAGGCAGAGAACCAGCCGAAGTCCTTTCCGCCGGCACTGTCGGTGGCGGTGCGCGCGGCCGCGACGATCGGCTCGTCGGAGCGCAGGTGCACGGAGAAGCTGCCCACGGCCAACGGCGCCAGCGGAATCTCGGTGGCGATGCCGGGTTCGACGTCCACCTGGGTCGACGTTCCCTCTGTAGAGCCATCGGCACTCGTCACTCCGATCTGCACCGTCGCCGCGCTGGAGCCCGGCACGAATACCCGAATCGACGGGGTGTCAGCGTTGAAACCCTCGCCCGTCGTGACTGTCTCAGCGCTGACGGCCGCCATCACGCGCACCCCGGCAATGATCTGGTTGGTGGCGGGCGTCGCGGTGACGCCGACGATCTCGACTCCGCCCGGTTCGATCCCCTGAATTCTGCTCTGCTCCAGTGACGCAGCCACCTGGCCGCCGCGCGATGACACCTGCAGCACGGGCGACTTCAGGTTCGGCGCGAGGCCGGCCAGTGAGATGACCCGCTGCTCACCCGGCTGCACCAGAATGCCGGTCGCTCCGGGCGCGTCAACGAGGCCGCTCTCGCCGAAGACCATCACGTCGACGGTCGCGAGCACGGGGGTCGGGTTGCTCAGCAGCAGCAGGCTGGTGCTTCCGATATCGGTCGACCCCCCGACGATCCAGCTATCGCTGACCGCTTCAGCGCAGGCAGCGACGGCGAGTCCGCCAATGGTGTCGGTGGCGGCAACCTGCGACTGGCTGCCAGCCACCAATGGCGGCACGGTGGCACCATTCTGCACGGGAACGGTCAACACCAACGGCGGCTGCCGACCGTTCGAATCGTCGACCGCGGTGATCTCGGTCACCTGCGGCCGAATCTGTTCCAGCGACACCGCATCAACGGCGCCATACACAGCGGATGCCGCCCCCACACTCGACGCGGACTGCGCCTGCGTCGAGTCCTCGGCGAGGGTCAAAAGCGGCCCGGGGCAGACCCGCTGTTGCTCGCTCGGCAGGGGCAATATCTCGCTGGATTGCGGGCCGCGTTCGATAGTCGGCAGGGTCACGAGCGTGGCTGCGCCGAGCGTTGCAACGACGACGGCGATGCCGACGAGGCCGAGCACACCGCGTCCGGCCCGGCCGCCGATGCGGGCAAGTTGGCTCTTATCGGGCATTGTCGTCCTCCACGGAATCGGCGGTGCCACCATCAGGTGCTTCCAGTTTGGTGCCGACGCCGGTCTCCCGGTCTACCGCGAGGTCGGCTTCGAGGTCGGTGCCGAGCGGCACGTCCCGGTCGGTATTCAGGTCAGACGCAACCGAGCCCTTTCCCCGCCGCACCCGTCTAGGCTTCTGTTTGGCGTCAGCGCGGGCCGCCCGGCGTATCGCGTCCCGATTAGCCTGCCGCACAGCTTCACGGCCGGCGCCGATGGGCAGCGACAACAGCACCGCGCTTCCCACTACGGCGAAGGCGATGAGCAGGGTCACAAACCCGAAGACGCCGCCGGCGCGAGCCGGTATGGGCATAGACGCCGCAGTATCCGTTTCACCGAACTGCCACAGGCGGCCGAACTCGGTGTCGCCGACCGGAGCGAGCGCCGAGTTGCCATCGAGGGCGGTTTCGGTGCGCAATGCGGTGTCGGCGGCGTCGATGCTGGAACCGGCCGGCTGTAAGACGATAAAGCGGATGCCCAACTCGGCCAGGTCCGCGCTGGCGTCGCGTCCGCTGCGTGAAGCCAGGTTGCCGGCAAGCTCCGCGAGCATTTTCTCACGGACGCTGAGGGTCTGGTCCGTGCTGTCCAGAGTGGATTGTTGGTTCAGGGTGGCGCCAACGCCGCGCTCGATTGACGCGAGCAGGCCGCCGTCGGCCTGCGGGGTGAGCTTGAGCGTGCCGACCCGGTTGTCGATCTGGGCTTCGGCGGCGACGAAGGCCGGCTGGGTCTGTCCGGTTCCCTCGCGCACGACCGCGGTGCCGACGTGCAGTGAACCAATGAGCGGGAGTACCACCACGGCCAGGGCGAGGGCTGCGACAACGCCGGGCGTCGAGGCGAACCGGCGCAGCGAGCGCAGACCGATAATGAGGGCGCCGACCAGGCCGAGCCAGTACAGGCTGAGGCCCGCACCTGACCAGACGCGCACCGGTTCGGCTCCGATCGCGGCGAGCACGAGCTGGTTGGCGACGAGGGCTGTGCCCAAGCCGAGCAGCGCGACCAGCCAGGCGCCGCTGGCCAGGCGCGCGCCGGGCAGCAGCAGCGCCAGCAGGGCGAGCACGGCCAGAGGCGCGAGCAGGATGGGCACGAACAGTTGCGGATCGAAGCCGACGATCCCGAACCGGTCGAGCACAGCCGCCCAGCCGTCGGAGCCGGGCAGCCCGAGCAGCAGTTGCAGGGTGGGGGCGTGCCCGCTGGGCACGGGCAGGCCCGGGTCAGCGACGAGGGCCAGCCAGTCCCCGCGCAGACCCCGGTCGAGAATGAGCGGCAGCGCCAGAGCGAGCGCCGGCATCGGAATACCAATGAAGCGCATCACCCGACGGCCGGCCAGGGCCACGCTGAACAGCCAGCCCACGAGCAGTGCCGGGGCCAGCGACGGCGCGCAGGCCGCAACGGCAGCGAACAGCAGGGCAGCAGATGCCGACGCCGACCAGGTGCGCGCGGCGGCGAACCAGGCGAAGAACAGCCAGGGCAGCAGCAGGTGCACGAGAATCGCGGCGGGGCGTCCGGTGGCGAGGGCGATCAGGAACGTCGGGGCCAGCACCCAGAGGGCTGCGGCCAGGGCCCGCAGGCTGCCGCGGTCGGTCAGTCGGGTTGCGGCCATCCACGCGCCGATTGCTGCGAGCGGAAAGGCCAGGGCGTAGACCAGCACGAGCGCGAACGAGGGCGACCAGAACGCGATCGAGCCGAGCACGGCCACGACCGCGGCAAAGGGGTCGGCCGCTCCGACGAAGCCGAGTCCGAGGTCGCGCCAGCCGTAGCCGACGCTCGCCCACAGTTCGGGCAGGCTCGGTGAAAGCGGCAACAGGCCGCCGCCGGTCAGGGTGTCGGCGCCGAGCAACGGCACCATCATGATGATTCCCACAACGGCCGCGGCCAGCATGGTCCAGGCGCCGCCGCCGGAGAAGAATCGAATTTCGGGCCGTTCGCCGTGCAGGCCGAACAGGCTCGCCTCACGCTTGAGCGCGTGCCGTCGGCGCACTTCCGCTGAGGGAACCCGCAGGGTCGCAATGGCATCCCAGCCGAGAGTTCGGGTCCTGGCGAAGGAACGGCGGGCATTGCCAACGCGCGTTCCGTTGAAAGCGGCGCCGAATGCCGCAGCGAATTCACCGACAATCGCGCCCGGTTCTTTGCGCAGCAGTTGCCCGATCGATCGGAGAAAGGCGAGCGGCAGTAGAGACAGCCAGTGAAAAACCAAGGTCCAGGCCGGAGCATAGACCAGGCGGCGATGCAGTTGGGCCGAGCGTTCGGCCCGTACCCGACGGCGACGGAGGCGCCCCCGCGAGGACTGGTTTGGTCCGGCAACACCGTCACCGGCCGATGCCACACGAGCAGCCGGTACGACCGACACCCGATACCCGGCCAGGCGCACGCGCACGCAGAAGTCGAGCGAGTCGTCCACGGTCGGCAGAGCCGGGTCGAATCCCCCGAGCTGTTCCCAGACCATGTGGCGCACGAGCAGACCGCCGGCGCTGACGGCGAGCACGTCGCTCAGGCCATCGTGCTGGCCCTGGTCGAGTTCGCTCTCGACCAGGGTGACGGTGGTACCGGTCGGCGTCATCGACTCACCGAAGTTGTGGATATATTCACCGGCGATCCACTCCATCGCCTTGGGTCCGGCGACGGCTACCGAAGGGGCGATCTCGAGTGCGTCAACGAGCACCTCGAGCGCAGTCGGATCGGGCGCGCTGTCCTGGGCGAGCAGCCAGAGCAGCTCGCGATCGTGCGTGGGCGGCGGCGTCACGCGCACGGCGGCAGCGATCGCCTGTCCAAAGTGCAGATCGGCGTCGGCGGCAATGAACTGCGTCGGCCCGAATTCGGCGAGCAGTTGCGCGGTCGCATCGCTTGAGCCGCAGTCAACGGTGATGACAATGTCGGGTTTACGGGTCTGTAGCGACAGCGCCTTGAGAGTTCGCTCAAGGTGTTTCGCGCCGTTTCGGGCGACAAGGATGGCGGTGACTCTCGGTTGCATAACAGAACCAGCCTAGGTCGGGATCGGCGGGCGGCCCTGAACCGAGAGGGCGCGCCTCGAATATTGGCTGGGCGGATGCCGCAATTTCCGTTCACACACCGCGTCGCGACAACGGTCCGATCAGGAATCCGCTTGGGCAGGCCGGGCGTGACCCGACGAGCGAACGCTAAGCGCGCTTACGCAGTTTGCGGCGCTCGCGCTCAGACAGGCCGCCCCAGATGCCGAACCGTTCGTCATTACCGAGCGCGTACTCGAGGCACTGGTTACGAACCTCGCAGCCGGAGCAGATTTTCTTAGCGTCGCGCGTGGAACCGCCCTTTTCAGGAAAGAACGCCTCGGGGTCGGTCTGCGCGCAAAGCGAGTCGGCCTGCCAGGCCAACAGGTTTTCGTCACCGAGATCTTGTCGTATTCCCGGAACACCGAGGGTGACGGGGTCAACGAACCAGTCCTCTGGTACTCCGGAACGATAGTCAGGTATAGCCATATCGTCTCCCAGCGCTCGCTCCGCACCGTTTAGTGCTGTACCTAATTACACCGGTGTAATTCGATAACGTCAAGTCGCGGATCGTAAACCCTCAATACGGGCTAGAGGGTTACGACGCGCCGACGGTGACGACGAATTCGCACGTTCGAGGGCAGCAAGCGAGATGCAATGTTGCGAACGTAGCACGATCAGGCCCGGAGTCGGCGTGTCGCTGCCCTCAGTGCACGAAGGCGCGCGAGGAATCCCAGGCGCTCTGCACCATCTGCTCGAGGGTGTGGCTCATGCTCCAGCGCAGATCACGGGCCGCCAGCGCGCCGGAGGCCACGATGCGATCCGGATCACCGGCGCGGCGCGGGCCGATCTCTGGCACGAAGTCGATACCGGTGACTCGGCGCACGCTCGCCATGATTTCACCGACCGAGACGCCGTCGCCACTGCCGAGGTTGTAGACCGGCTCGATCGCGTCGCCGGCGTCGAGACGGCGGGCTGCGGCGACGTGCGAGAGCGCAAGGTCGGCCACGTGGATATAGTCGCGCACGCAGGTCCCGTCGGGCGTGGCATAGTCGTCGCCGTTGATGCGCGGGATGCGCCCATCGAGCAGCGCGGCGAAGATCAGAGGAAAAAGGTTGTGCGGGCTGGTATCGCACAGGGCGAGGTCACCGGAGCCGACGACGTTGAAGTAACGCAGCGAGGTGTGGCGCAGCCCGGTTGCGACGGCCTGATCGCGCAGCAGCCATTCGCCGATCAGCTTGGATTCGCCGTAGGGCGACTCCGGGTTCTTCGGTGTGTCTTCGGTGACGAGGTCCGTGCGCGGCGTGCCGTAGACGGCAGCGCTCGATGAGAACACGATACGGTCGATCTCAGCCGAGTTCATGGCGGCGAGCAGCGTGGCGGTCGCCGTCACATTCTGTTCGTAGGTGTGCAACGGTCGCTGCACCGAGACGCCGGCGTACTTGAATCCGGCAACATGCACGACGCCGCTCACGTGATGCTCGTGAAAGGCCTGCGACAGGGTTCCACCGTCGAGCACATTCGCCCGAATGAACGGGACCCCGGCCGGCACAAACGACTCGTGGCCGCTCGAGAGGTCATCGAGCACGACCACGTCGAGGCCTTCAGCCTGGAACGCACGCACCACGTGGGATCCGATGTAGCCCGCTCCGCCGGTTACCAACCATGCCATGACGCCCCGTTCGTTCGTGCGACACTCGGGTGCGCCACCGCTACAGGCTAGCGCCAGCGAACCGTGGCATCGTACTCGTCGGCCATCAGGGGTGTTCTCCGGCTATAGCCATCGCGCCGAATGGCGCGAATCGTGCCCAGAATAGCGGTGACGGCGAGGGCTGTGAGGAGGAAAAAGAGAATGAACATGGCAGAAATTCTATGAATTGTGCTTTTCTGCCGCGAGTGTCAGAGTCGTCACTGTTTGATACATTCCTGCCAATTTTGACGAGAGGATGCTCATGCTCCAGAAAATCGTCTGCGTCACCCTCCCGGGTCTGGCGCCGTTTGAATTCGGTGTGATCTGCGAGGTGTTCGGTATCGACCGCAGCGCGCAGGGCGGGCCATCCTTCGACTTTCACGTCGTGGCCGCCGAACCCGGACCGATCCGCGCCAAGATCGGCTTCGATATCGTCGTGCACGACGACCTGTCAGCCGCGGCCGATGCCGACCTCATCGCCATTCCCGGCTATGAGAAAGGCGAGCCCGTCGACCCGCGCGTGCTGCAGGTGGTACGCGACGCTGAAGCCCGCGGCGCCTGGGTGCTCAGCGTCTGCAGCGGTGCATTCGTGCTCGCCCAGGCCGGCATCCTCAATGGCCGCCGCAGCACCACCCACTGGATGTACACCGACGCCCTCGCCCGCTCGTTCCCCGAGACGACCGTCGACCCCGATGTTCTGTTCGTCGACGACAGCCACGTCGTCACCGGGGCCGGCACCGCCGCGGGCATCGACGCCGCGCTGCACATCGTGCGCACCGAACTCGGCGTGACGGCCGCCAATGTCATCGCCCGCCGCATGGTCGTGCCGCCGCAGCGCGACGGCGGGCAGTCGCAATACATCGAAGCATCGGTCGTCGACTGCCAGAACGAATCCTTCGCCGCCGTCACCGAGTGGATGCTGCGCCACCTCGACCAGGACTTGCCGGTCGACCTGCTCGCCCGCAAGTCGCTCATGTCGCCGCGCACCTTCGCGCGCCGGTTTCGTGCCGAGCTCGGCACGACGCCCACCCGCTGGCTCAACCGGCAGCGGCTGCTGCGGGCGCAGGAACTGCTCGAAGACTCCTCGCGCAGCCTCGAAGCAATCGCCGTCGATACCGGTTTCGGCGGAGCCGCCGTGATGCGTCACCACTTTCTGCAGGTGCTGCACACCACCCCTACCGCCTACCGCCGGGCCTTCGGCGCCCGCAGGGTCGGCTAGTCGATCGGGCGTGCTGGTATTCGTCGAGAACCGGGCTACGCGCCGGGCATCGCGAGAAAGACCTCGCCGGTGCCGGCAAACGTCAAGGTGCCCTCATCCGGCGTGATGTATACGGCCTGGCCGTGCTTGAGCGGTCGCGACGACGCGCCGCCCGCGATCAGAAATCCGCCGGCCGTGCAGATCGCGATGGCCGGGCCGGTGAGGGTGACCTGTCGCATCGTGACGGGCGCCGGCGACGCGGCGTCCGCATCCGCGTGAATGCGCACGAGCTCGAAGTCGGCAACCCCGGGCCGATACCGTGAAACGCCATCCGCGAGAATGCTCGGAGCGAGGAGCGGCGACGTCGCCGGAGTGAAGTCGAGCACCGCGAGCAGCTCCTCGATGTCGATGTGTTTGGGGGTGAGCCCGCCGCGCAACACGTTGTCGGAGGCGGCCATCACCTCCACGCCGAGTCCGGACAGATACGCGTGGATGCTGCCGGCCGGCAGATACAACACCTCACCACGCTTCAGGGAAACCCGGTTCAGCAGCAAAGCGAGCACGATTCCGGGGTCGCCGGGGTACTCGGCGGCCAGCACGCGCACCGCCGCCAGCTCATTCGCGTAGCCGATGATTGCTCCCCCGCCGGCTAGGAACTTAGCGTGCTCGGCGAGCAGGACCACCCGTTCGACCAGCCATTTCACCTCGCCGGAGTCGCCTCCGCGGCCGTCACGCAACAGCCAGTCCACGGTGTCGCGCAGGCCCTCGGCCAGGTGCTGCTCGAGCAGGTCGATGGCGGCGGCCTGCGGGTTCTCGTTCGCGAGGTCGAGCAGGCGCAGCTCGGCGATGATGCCGCGCACCTCGGCGAGCGGGCGGAACCCGCAGAGCGCTTCGAACGTGTCGCTGAGCGCAAAGAGAAGTTCGGGCTTGTGGAAAGGGTCGCGGTAGTTGCGGTTGCCGGCGTCGACGGCGATTCCGGCCTCGTTCTCAAGCGCGAACCCCGCACGGGCCTGTTCGGTCGTCGGGTGCGCCTGCAGCGACAGCGGGCGTCCCGCGGCCAAAATCTTCAGGAGGAACGGCAGGCGCGGGGCAGTCGTGGCCGCCGTGGCCGAGCCGGCGGTATCCGCTTGCCGCGTCGCCCAGTCCGCTCCGAGTGCCACCGCCGGCGAAGCCGCGATCCAGCCAGCGAGGTCGGTGGAACCGCCCGCCTGCTCCGCATCCTCGATCACCGAGGGAGAGCCGGCGTGGGCCCCGAGCCAGAGCTCGGCCTCCGGCCCGCCCGACGGCGTATGACCGAGCAGATCGGCGATGGCTCGTGTGGAGCCCCAGGCGTAATCGCGCGGGGTATTGGTGATGCCCACAAACATTTTCGGCTCCTTCGTACGCTGTTTAGACCAAACTACCAACCGACTTCAATCATCCAGCCAACGACCCTAGGCTGACGGCTAGACCGGTTGCGTATCGACCGCCTATTTTGCAACGGAGCATCCATGACCTTTGAGCTACTCGGCAGCGACATCTTCGGCTATGAAAACCTTCTCACCGCGCCCGAGCAGGAGGCCATCCTGAAGCTGCGCGCCTACCTCGACCAGGAGATTCGCCCCATCGCGAACGGATGCTGGGAGCGCGCCGAATTCCCCGCCCAGATCATCAAGCCGCTCGCCGAACTCGGTGTGTACTCCTTCGGCTGGGACGAAACGAAACCGTTTACGAATTCGGCCGTGTTCCGTGGTTTCGCGGCGTTGGAACTGGCGCGAGTGGACGCATCCGTTGCCACCTTCGTCGGCGTGCAGAACGGGCTGTCGGCCGGGTCGATTGCGGCCTGCGGCTCCGCCGAGCAGCGCGCCGAGTGGATTCCGCGCCTCGCCTCGGGCGAGATCGTGGGAGCGTTCGGGCTGACCGAGCCGCTCTCCGGCTCCGATGCGGCGCAGGGCCTGCGCACCACTGCGACCCGCACGGGCGATACCTGGACCTTGAACGGCGCCAAGCGCTGGATCGGCAACGCCACCTTCAGCGACGTGACCATCATCTGGGCCAAGGACACCGCCGACAACCAGGTCAAGGGCTTCATCGTTCCCACCAACACCGCCGGCTACTCGGCCACCAAGATCGAGGGCAAGATCAGCCTGCGCACGGTGCAGAACGCCGACATCACCCTGACCGACGTGGTCGTGCCCGAGAGCCTGCGCCTGCAGAACGCCAATTCGTTCAAGGACACCGCCAAGGTGCTGCGGGCCACGCGCGCCGAGGTGTCCTGGGCTGCCGTCGGCAATGCCATCGGTGCCTACGATGCGGCCGTGGCCTATTCGAAAAAGCGCGAACAGTTCGGCAAAGCCATCGGAGGTCACCAACTCGTGCAGGATCTGCTGGTGAAGAGCCTCGGCAACATCACCGCGAGCCTTGGCATGGTCGTGCGGGTATCGCAGCTGCAAGACGAAGGCGTGCAGCGCGACGAGCACTCCGCGCTGACCAAGGCCTTTACGACCAGCCGTATGCGGGAGAGCGTGGCGTGGTGCCGCGAGCTGTTCGGAGGCAACGGCGTGACCCTCGAGTACAACGTGGCTCGGCACTTCGCCGACGCCGAGGCCATCTACTCCTACGAGGGAACCCGGGAGATGAACACCCTTATCGTGGGCCGCACCATCACCGGCCAGGCCGCCTTCGTCTGAGCTGATGCCAACGGCCCCGAACCCACGCGCGGGGGTGCGCCCGGACCCCGGCGCGGGATACGGTGTCGGAATGAGACCACAGCAGCGCGGCTCGGCGTGACCACCGACCAGGGGCTCGACGCGATCGTCGTCGGATCCGGCCCGAATGGCCTTGCCGCCGCCGTCACCCTCGCCCGCGCCGGCCTCAGGGTGCGCGTCTACGAGCGCAACCCACAGATTGGCGGCGGGGCGGCGACCGCCGAACTCACCCTGCCCGGGTTCCGCCATGACGTGGGGAGCGCCGTGCATCCGCTCGCGCTCGCCTCCGAGTTCTTTCAGAAGTTCGGCCTCAAGGACCGCATCGAACTTAGAGTTCCCGAGATCTCCTTCGGGCATCCGCTGCCCGGCGGCCGCGCCGGCGTGGCCTGGCAGGATATCGAACGCACTGCCGCCGGCCTCGGGCGCGACGGCCTGGCCTGGCTGCGGCTGCTGGGGCCGCTCGTGCAGAATATCAACGCCATCGCCGAGCTCACCGGGGATGCGCTGCTGCGCGTACCGCGGCATCCGCTCATGCTGGCCCGCTTCGGGCTGCGCACCCTCGAGCAGGGCAGCCCGGCCTGGAACTGGCGCTTTTCCGGCGTGACCGCGCCGGCGCTGCTTACCGGAACGTTCGCTCACTCGATCGGGCGGCTGCCCAGCCCCTCCACCGCTGGCGCCGGGCTCACCCTCGCCGCGCACGCACACGCTCGGGGCTGGCCCATTCCGATCGGAGGAAGCGGCGCCATCGTGCAGGCTCTCGCCGACGACCTGCTCGCACACGGCGGCGAAATCGTGACGGATGCCGACATCACCAGCCTGAAAGAGCTGCCGCCGGCCCGCATCGTGCTGCTTGACGTGACGCCGCGCGCCCTCGTCGACCTCGCCGACGGGGCATTGCCCGCTCGCTACGCCGCATCGCTCACGAGCTTTCGCTACGGTAACGCGGTCGCCAAGGTGGATTTCGCGCTCTCCGAACCGGTTCCCTTCACCGCGACCGACCTGCGGCGAGCGCCGACCCTGCACGTGGGCGGCACCCGCGCCGACCAGGCCCTCGCCGAGAACGCCGTCGCCCGCGGACGGCACGCTGAGTTCCCCTACGTGCTCGCCGCGCAGCCGAGCATTCTCGACGCCACGCGCGCTCCCGCCGGAAAACACACACTCTGGGCCTACACGCATGTGCCGGCGGGCTCCACCCACGACCAGACCGAGCAGATCACCCGGCAGATCGAACGCTTCGCCCCGGGATTTCGCGACACCATCCTCGCCTCCTACAGCCAGACTGCCGCGCAAATGCAGAACCACAATCCCAATCACGTGGGCGGTGACATCGCGGCCGGAGCGATCAGCATGACCCAGCTCGTGCGCCGCCCGGTGCTCTCCGGCGACCCGTGGCGTACCCCACTCGCCGGTGTCTACCTGTGCTCCTCGTCGACTTCTCCCGGCCCGGGCGTGCACGGCATGTGCGGCTACCGCGCCGCCCTGAGCGCCCTGGCCCACGAATACAACGTCGTTGAGCCGCCCGATCTCACACCCCACAAGGGCAACTAGGGTCCATCCCGCTGCCGAGTCGACCACGAAACGTCACGTGCCGCGCATAACTCCTGCAATTTGAAGCTGTTGGGACAGACACCCGCGTAATTCCGGGCGAGTCGTGTGAACACCAAAGGGAATTGCAGGAGTTATGCGCCTTCGCCCGTAGAGACCAGCCTGATCGGGGGCCGCTCATCGACCCCTCAGCCACCCCGAAACCCCCTGCGCATCCACTTGCGCCAAGACCAACCCCAAGAAGGTCCGATGCCCGTGAACTATCACACCCTCGCCTGTCTCCCCGAACAGGTCTTCGCGGCGCGCACAAAGCGGATGCCCCGCGCGCCTGAGCGAAGACGCCGCCGGCCCAGCCCGCCTCGATCCCACTCCCCTGAACGGCCTGGCATCGCTTACCGCACCACGGAGCCCTCCGCCGCCTCGTCCACCGGACCGAGGGCCACGCCGACCAGCGGCGCGGAACCCGGCGCACCAACACCGGTAATCTGAAACCATGTCCGCCGTGCAGAGTCGCCTCGCCATTCGACTCTTCGCGACCTTCGTCTGGTTCACCGTTCTGGCCGGCCAGTTCTGGCGCAACCTCGGCGGCTGGTGGGGCTTCGGCGCCATCGCCGTGATCGTGGTCGTCGGCAGCATCATCGGCCTCAGCACCCAACGCGCCAATGCCCGCAATCGCGCCGCAGTGAACGCCGCAGTGAACGCCGCAGTGAACGCCGCAGTGAACGCCGCAGCATCAGACGACACCCCCACCGACCGCGACATTGCAAGAGGCCACACCTACCAGGCGGCGCTGGCCCCGCCCCTGAACTGGCGCAAGTTTCCCAAGACCATCACCGCGTTTTTACTGTTGGCCACCCTGTCGATCGCGTGGTCGTACTACCCGGGGGCATCCGCTCTCGGAATCACCCTGCAACTCATCACCACCCTGGCCGCCCTGTTTCTGGCCGTCACCCTCACCTGGCCGGAGCTGCTGCGCACCCTGGCCGCCGCGCTGCGCTGGGTGCTCGCGCTGAGCCTCGTGTTCGAGCTGTTCGTGGCGGTTGTCGTACAACACGAAGTGCTGCCCTTCTTCGTCGATTACGGCACCGACGACGTGCCGAAGGCGTTCTACTGGAGCCGGGGCCTGCTGCTGAATGGCGGCCCGATCGAGGGCATCGTCGCCAATCGCAACCTGCTCGGATTCATCGCGCTAACAGCCGTCATCGTCTTCATCGTGCAGCTGCGAGCCCGCACCGTCAGGCGCAACTCCGGCCTGGTCTGGCTGGCGCTGGCCGTCGGCATGCTGCTGCTCACCCGCTCTGCCACGGTCACCGTGTCGCTCGTCGCGGTCGTCGCCGCCCTGGTCTTCGCGCTCTGGGCCAGACGGGTGCACGATCAGCACCGACGGCCGCTGTATGTCGTGGCGGCGGCATCCGTTCTGGCGGTGGGAGCAGCCCTCGCCCTGTTCTCCTCGCAGCTGTTCGGGCTGCTTGGTCGCAGCGACGACCTCACCGGCCGCTTCGATATTTGGGCCAGCGTCACCCAGCTCGCCCTGGAACGACCGGTGTTCGGCTGGGGCTGGGTGAGCTACTGGGTGCCGTGGGTGGAACCGTTCAACGGCCTCGCCGTGCGCAAGGGCGTCACCTACCTGCAGGCGCACAACGCCTGGCTTGACGTGTGGCTGCAGCTCGGCATCGTCGGCGTGGTTCTGTTCGCCGCGCTGGTCGGCTCGACCCTGTGGCGGGCCTGGTTTCTCGCCGTCGACCGGCCCCGTCTCGGCGTGAAAGACACCGAACCGTTCGCCGTGTCGGCCCTGCTGCCGCTGCTGCTGCTCGCCGCGCTGATCGCGCAAAGCATCGCCGAAAGCCGCCTGCTGATCGAGAGTGGCTGGGTGATTCTCATCGTGCTGGCTGTGGTCACCAAGCGGCAGCAGCACGCGCCACGGCCGATGCCCTGACGCCAGCGCGGTAAATTAGAGGATGCCCAAGCTGCCCGACGCCCTGCGGCGCGTACTGGCGTCGCCGAAATTCGCGGCTGCGCTCACGCTCGCCATTCTGACCACCGCGTTTGGCACCCACCTGCTGCGCAGCGTGATGGGCTGGGCCGGTCTCATCGGCATTCTCGGCGGCCTCATCGTGCTGGCCGTGCTCTCACTGCTCGCCCGCCGCCCGATCGTGGAGTGGCACGGTCTGTTGCCCATCTCGATCATCGTGTTCGTGGCGTGGTGCACGCTTTCCGGCGTGTGGAGCGGCTACGTCTCCGAGACCATCATCGGCGTCAGTTACCAGATCACCGTGGGGTTCCTCGCCATCTACGTGGCCCTCGTGCGCGACACGTTCCAGGTGGTGCGCGCCACCGGCGACGTGCTGCGGGCGCTGCTCGCACTCTCCATCGTGCTCGAAGTGCTCTCGGGGCTGCTGCTCGACCTGCCGATCGCTTTCCTGGGTGTGGCCGGTAACATCGACCAGCTCGGCCCGATTCAGGGCGTGTTCGGCTCCCGCAACGTGTTCGGTCTCATCACCCTCATCGCGGCCGTCACCTTCTACGTGGAGCTGCGCGCCCGGTCCATTCCGCGCGGCCTCGGCATCGGCTCCATGTGGCTGGCCGGCATCTGCCTCGTGCTCACCCGCTCCCCCGTCATCGTGGTCGTCGCCATCTGCGTCACCGTCGCCGCGCTCGCCCTTTATGGTTTGCGTCGCGCCCCCGTCGACGGCCGACGGATGCTGCAGCTCGGCCTCCTGAGCGCGGCTCTCGTCGCCGCCGGCGCCGCCTGGCTCGGACGCATCACCATCATCGACGCCCTCAACGCCGGCAGCGAGTTCGAGGTTCGGTACTCGCTGTGGAGCGAGATGTGGCGGCTGGTGGACCTGCATCCGCTCGAGGGCTGGGGCTGGGCCGGATTCTGGCCCCGAGACGTCACGCCCTACGGCTGGATTGAATTCACCACCGGACGCCTGCACGCTACCGGGCTCAACGCCTACCTCGACGTGTACTTTCAGGTGGGGCTGATCGGCTTTCTCGCCTTTCTCGCCTTGGTGCTGCTGGCCTTCGTGCGTTCCTGGCTGCTCGCCTCGAACAAGCGCTCGCTGGCGTATGTCTGGGCACCGCTCATTCTGGTCACCCTGCTGGTGACCAGCGCCGCGGAAAGCACCATTCTGTTCGAGTTCGGCTGGCTGCTGCTCGTGATCTGCTCGGTCAAGGCCGCGCAGGGCCTGAGCTGGCGCAACGCCCTGCCGCACAAACCGCACCCCGACGCGCTGTAGCGTCCCTGGGCGCGCCAGTGCCGCGTTCGCCCACCATGAATTGAATGTTTGTGCGCCACCACTCGTATTCGCTCAATATGAGTTCGTCAAGGCGAATGTGACTTCGCCAGAAACGTGAGTTGATCCCCGGTTCTGCATGCGTTAATGAAGGACCGCGTACGAATTCGGTTATTTGCCGAAGGACTCTCGCAAGGCAACGATGCCTTCATCTGTTGCACCATCGAAGATGATTTGGCCGTGCGACAACACAACGACGCGATTACAGAGGTCCTCAACCTGCGCCGCAGAGTGGGACACAAATACGATCGTGCGCCCTTCCGCCTGAAACTCACGAATTTTCGCCATGCACTTCTCTTGAAACGGCTCGTCCCCGACAGAGAGCACCTCGTCGACGAGCAGAATGTCCGGGTCGACGTGCACGGCAATGGCGAACGCGAGACGCACGTACATACCCGAGGAATAGAATTTTACCTGCGTGTCGATGAAATCACCGATCTCCGAAAATTCCACAATGGAGTCGAAGTATTCCGCAGTCTGCTTCTGAGTTAGTCCGAGAATGGACCCGTTAAGAAAAACGTTCTCGCGACCGGTGAGGTCTGGGTGAAACCCGGCCCCAAGCTCGAGGAGCGCAGCGAGACGACCACGTCGTTCTACTACTCCGTCATTCGGCTGAATGATGCCACCGATCACCTTGAGCAAGGTGCTCTTGCCCGAACCGTTGGCCCCAACGAGACCGATGCTACTGCCTGCCTTGATCTCCAGCTTGATATCTCGCAGCGCCCAGAAGTCTTCTTTGTGCCGGCGCGAGCGCCCAAAGTTCACGATCCGCTCCTTTAAGGATTTGTCCTTACGAATGACGAATCGTTTGGACACGTCGTTCGCCCGAATGACGACAGGCGGGTTCTTGATCTCCGGGAGGTTGAAAAGCGATGACATTAGATCTCCTGCGCGAAGTTGCCTTGGAGCTTCTGAAAGACGCGCTGGCAAATGATGAGTAGAACCAAGCCAACGACGGCGACGATAGCCAGTCGAAGGTCAAGATCAGCGGGCCACGGCTGCGGCAAGATGCTCACACCGTCAATGAGACGGGTCTCGGATCCCGCTTGCCACATGCCTTTTTGAAAGGCAAGTACCGCGTTCGATATCGGATTGAGCAGAAAGACGTTGGGCAGCCAGGACGGCACGTCGACGGCGTTTACCACGTAAGACCAGGCGTAGACGATGGGCGAGGCCCAGAACAGCAAGAGCATGGCGACTTCGACGAGATACTGGATATCACGTAGATACACGTTGAGTGCCGAGAGCAGAATCGCAAAAGCAATTCCGTAGATCAGGACGATCGCAATCGCGACGGGTACGTAAAGCAGATTCCAAGATACTGGAAATTGTCCCAGAACGATGGTGGCCAGGATAAGCACCGACATCTGCACCGCAAAATTGAACAGAGCAGAACCCGTGGCGGCGAGCGGGAAAATTTCCCGCGGCAGGTAGACCTTTTTGATCAACCCAGCGTTGCTCACGATCGACATTGTTCCGGCCGACACAATTTCGCTGTACAGGCCCCAGATAGTCAGCCCCGCGAACACGAAAATCGCGAAGTCGGGGATACCCCGGGCGGCACCGAGAAACTGCCCAATGGCTACGTAGTAGATAAGCAGCAACGTCAGCGGCTTGATCAGGCTCCACAGAAAGCCGAGGCTGCTGTCCTTATAGCGGGCTTTCAGCTCGCGACGAATCAGCAGGTCGAGCAATTCGCGGTGCGCCAGGAGCTCCCGAATAGAAGCCCAAAACCCGCCGATGGCGCCTTCTTTCGATGAGGAAGACGTTTGGAACGGAAGAGTTGAGAGGCGATCAGAACGTTCTTGCGCGGTGCTAGACATTGTGCTCCGGAATATCGTGGACGACGGCCAACCGACCGAGAGATAAATGCCTTGGGCAGCGTTTTCCCATTGGGCGATGGCGCTTAAGCCTACGTGTTGGGATCAACACCTGACACCGTTCGTCATGCGATACCCTCATGGCCGACGAAATAGGTCCACAAATCAGAGGCGTACGCATCCCACGTGCGCGGCACCCGCAGCACGGCTTCGGCGGTGAGTTCGGCGAGCACCGCATCATCCGTCAAAAGCGTGCGCATCGCTGTGCCAATGCTGTCATCATCGTAGGGGTCCACGAGCAAGGCCCCGCCACCGTCGTCGGCAATCTCGCGCATGCTCCCGTAGTTGGAGGTCACGACGGGTGTCCCGCAGCTGAGCGACTCCGCAACAGGAAGGCCGAAACCCTCGTTGAATGAGGGAAACACGCTGAATCGGGCAAGCCGATAGGCCGCCCACAAGACGGAGTCCGCAATCGCCGAGGCGGTCACGATCGACCGGCCGTTCTCCTCGAGGCGCTTCGCCTCTAGCATGAAGGCCTCACTCTTCCATGAGTTGCCACCGATGAAGACTAAGCGAAATCGCAGGCCTTCCAGCCACAACGCCTCGGCGGCAGCGAGCACGGCAACGTGATTTTTGCGCGGTTCGTGGCTGCCCACTACGAGCACGAGCGGTTCGTCTGCCTCGAGTTCGAACAGTTCTGACGCCGCAGCGAGAGCATCATCGGAAACGCTCTCCGAGCTGGACGCCAGGCTGATCGGGTGGATGTCCGGCCCGGCAATACCCGCAGCCGACAACATCCTCTTCCAACCTGAGTACTCGCCCCCGGCCGCGTACGAGATGGTCGAGACCCGATTCATGTGTGCGACCGCGCCGAGGTTTCCGGCGAATGCGGCCGGCATGCCCTCACCGACGGTTTCCACCGAGGTCAAGGGAACGCAGTCGAACCCGATGACACCGGTGTCGGTGCCGGAATATTGGGCTAGCGCCCCCAAACGTTCGGTGCGCCATGTTTCAGCACCGAGCTCGGGAAGAATATAATTACCGCCCCAGGGCACGATTCGAATGTGTGGAACATTTTCAACCGCCGACGCTGGCTTCGTTCCGAACAGCGCACGGGCACGTTCATCGGTTGAAAGGGGGCGTAGCGCGCGGCCGTCTGTCGTCCAGGTCACGAGCACGATGTTGTGATTACTATCCCAGCGCTTGATCGTTTCTCGAGCTACTCGCTGAATTCCGGTAGCGAGTTCCGTCTGCGAGGTGTGAAAGACATCAACCAAGACCGAATCGGTCAGCACCTCGATGGTTGCGCCATGAATGGCCGTGGCCTTTACTCCGAGAGAAATCAGTTTTCCCACGAGGTGGTCGATCCCAAGAAGCTGCACCTGGCGTTGCGCCCAGCGCACCTCGTGTTGGCTCGGCAAGTCGCCGGTCAACACCGACCACGCCAGCCACAGGTGCCGTGCATCGGGTGTCGCGGTAAGCAGCCGACTCACATCGGCCACTGCCGGAGTGCGAATCGTGTCAGTGGATGCGGCCTGCTCGGTGCGCAGCGTGCGCACGAGCAGGACGATGCGCGCCTGCATCTTCGGAGGAATGATCATTCGACGACCCCCACTTCGGTAGAAAGCGATGCGTGCCACAGTTCGTCTGCGTAGTTGTCCCATGACCGTGTCGGGCGCGCCAAAATTTCCTTTTTCAAGGAATCAACGAGCGCATCATCGGTCAAAAGCAACCGCATCGCTTCTCGGATGGAATCATCGTCCCTCGGGTCGACCAAGACGCAACCGCCCTGGCGGGCGATGTCGCCCACACTGCCGTAGTTACTGGCGAGAACGGGGGTTCCGTGCGCAAGAGACTCGCCTACGGGAAGCCCATACCCCTCGTGCAGCGATACAAAAACTGAGAATCGAGCACGCTCATAAACTTCAAGCAACGTTTCGTCGCTGACATTGAGCATGATCGTCACGGCCCGCTTGTTTTTCTTTACCAAACCAAGAACTTCCTGAAAATCACCGCTCAGCTCGACAGCGTCACCACCGACGAAAACAAGCTCAAAGTTCAGGCCTTCGCGCCACAATAATTCCGCCGCCACTAAAATTGATGTCTGGTTCTTACGAAACTCGCGCGTGCCGACCGACAGCACAACAGGCCAGGCTGATGTCGAGGCGCTCGACCCAGCCTTGGCCGTGACAGTGTCCACCGGCAGCGGGATACTCAAAACCTGAGGCCCGGCGATACCCTGCATTCGCACAGCGTCTGCGAAACCGTTGAATTCCTCAGCGGCAGAGTCGCTGATGGCCAGCACCTTGCTCATGTATTTCACCACGGACAGATACTGCGCGTATTTATTGGAGTCTTCGCGCGTGACCAGGCCCGCACTCACAATGGGAATGGCATCGTAGCCGATCGCCACAACCTTATTGCCGGAATACCGGGCAAGGCCGCGCAGCGCTTCGGTGGACCTGATATTGCAAACCTCCGGAAAGACAACTGTCGTCTTCCACGGCACGATCGTTTCATCGTCGTGCAGGGCGCGCAGTCCGGGGCGAATAGTGCGCATGGTGCTGGTCCATTTCAGAACGAGGTTACGTTCCTTCTTGGTGACACCCCGCATGACCGTTCCGTACTCCGTCCAGACGGCGAGTTCAAAGACTCGTTTGGACGCCCAGCGGGTGAGGGTTTCCCGCACCACGCGCTGAATGCCAGTGTTGTGACCGTGAGTGGCCGAGAAGTCGACGTCCACAACGGGACGGTCTGAGACAATCCGAATTTTTCGCTTCACGCCGCCTTCTCGGCATGCGCCGGCCAGGGTGCAATCGAGTACGACGAGAAAGGCGTCCCCCGCGTTGCCCCCGAGGAGCCTTCGCCGAAAGCGCTGTACTTCCTCTGCGCTTGGAAAAGCGCCGGCGACGATGACGAACGCCAGCCAGACACGGTCAAGGCTCGGATCGTCCCACAGCGCCCGTGCCAAGCGGTCCAGGATGAATGATGTTGATTCCCCCGTGGCGAATGACTCGCCCGCGACGAGGCGCGGCCACCCTTCGAGAAGGCGCGCCCGCAGAGCATCCAAATCGCCGGGCATGAACATTGGCTCAGTTGCGGCGTCGATTGCCAATGGCCCTCCTGAGATATCCGCTCGACTTGGAAAGAGCGCGAAGGTATCCAACACGGGCCGCCTTGATCTGAATGTCCCTGACCACGCGAAGTGGTTTGGTAACGCGCCAAGACAAGCTAGAGCGCATGCCGTTTACGATGGCGGATACTGAGGCATCTGACTTCGCAACGGCGGCCCAGTGTTCCAGAGTGTGTTGACGCAGCTGTTCATTTTCTTGAAGAAGCTCATCTCGCTCTCGACGGAGCTGGAGTTCTGCATCGGCTATGTCGGACAACGCGACCTCATTTTCAACAACAGTTTGATTCGTACGTGCAGCGGATGCCACACGTCGACGATTGCACTCAGCTTCGCACGCGAAATGGCCGGGCTGGAAAGCATGAGTCTATCTAACCTCGCTGGCACCCCAGAGCGGCTGCGACGCCTCCCAGAACCGGACCGTTATACTTGGCCAGTGCGACCATGCCCTCGATTCTTCGGGGACAAGCCGTCGTCAGGCACATCACTAGGAGCGATCGTTGGGTTCGGATCACGGCACGCCCTTTGTGTTGTCCATCATCATCCCGTCCTACAATTCGGCACGGTGGCTTACTTCGACACTGAGCGCCCTGCAGGTCGCGCTTGCCAAAACCGAGTGGCGGGCCGAGGTCATCGTCGTCGACGACGGATCCACCGATGACAGCGTGGCAGTGATCGCAGCGCTCCTACCTGAATTCAAGTATCCCTTGCGAGTCGTTTCGCAATCTAATCAGGGGCGGTTCCTCGCGCGGTGGAGAGGGCTGCAAGAATCGCAGGGAAGCAACGTTTTATTGCTCGATTCCCGGGTGCTGCTGGCACCGGATTCACTCCACCACATCGCACAGGTTCAACGAGATAGCCCCAGTGAGACAGTCTGGAATGGTCATGCGGTAACCGACCCGACATCCTCGCTCGTCGGCCACTTCTGGGAAGTTCCAATTCATATCTTTTGGGGTGGCTACCTCGCGCACCCACGCCCGACTCAACTGACCTTGCAGAATTACAACAGCCTCCCCAAGGGCACCGGCGTCTTTCTAGCACCTCGCGAACTTCTGATCGCCGCTTGCGAACATTCCTGGCCGGTCGGGGATGCCGCGCTCGCCAGCGATGACACAAAGGTTCTTCGCTTCATTGCCGAGGCGCAGCCCATCCGCCTTGATCCCGGGTTCATGGCTATTTACCGTCCGCGCACAACAGTCAGAGCCTTCATCTCGCACTCTTTCGGCCGCGGCACTTTTCTCGTCGACAGCTTTGGCGGCACGTCTTGGCCCTGGAATCTTGCCTTGGCAGTGAGTGCAGTCGCGCCTGTGGCAATTCTTGCCACACTGGTATTCCTCGTTGCCGTCAACCAGATCCTGCTCGCCGCTGGCTTCATCGTTTTCTGTATACTCCTCCTGGTTGCCCCGGCTGCTGCGGCCGCCGCGCGACGCTGCCCAGCCCGAGGGATTCAGTCGTACTTTCTCTACGCTGCCGTGTTCATCTTTCCTTACTGGATCGGGCTTGTTCGCGGTCTGAAAGTCCATGGAACCAAACTCCTGAGCGTGCAGCGCACGCTCGCAACCACTGGCGGGACACAGGCCAAATGATCATCTTCTGTTACGGAACGACTGCCGAAGCGATTAAAGTCGCTCCAATAATGCGACGGTTGTCGGAACGCGGCATTCCCTTCGAGCAATGGTTGACACTTCAGCAGTCTGATCGGCTGCTCGACGCGCTTCCGGGGCTCGGACTGCCCAGTCCCGACCGCATCATCGTCAATGGCCGGCACGGCCGCCCTCTCACCGGGCTGGGGGACGTACTGTTCTGGCTATCCCGCATCGTACGTTGGACGGTGGTGAATCTCAGCAGGGCGCGACGTAAGCTTGGTAAGAAAAGCATCATTGTAGTGCACGGCGACACTATGACGAGCGTCGTCGGAGCCGTGCTCGCTCGCATGCTCGGCGCGGACTGCGCCCATGTCGAGGCGGGTTTACGTTCGGGCAACTGGCGACACCCATTTCCTGAAGAGTTGGATCGGCGCATCGTCGGCCGCATCGCTCAGATTCACTACGCACCATCACCGGAAGCCGAAGCAGCGCTTCGTGGGCGCAAAAACGTCGTGCCAACCCACGGCAACACGGTTATTGACGCAATTCTGGATCGTGCCAGCAGCCAGGGAACTAACGTTGAAGCCCCATACGGCATCGTGTTACTACACAGGTTTGAATTTCTCAACAATTCACCGCTAGTCGCCCGCACTTTAGAGTCGCTCGCCAACAGTTCCCCGCTCAAGCTCCTCCTCGTTCTGGACGACCACGCACGCCATGCGTTGCGGGAACAGCTGCCCAACCTCGACCCGACGAAGTTCGAGTTGCGTGACAAACTGTCACATGCCCTCTTCGTAGAACTGGTCACTTCAGCGAGTTTCGTCGTAACCGACTCAGGCGGCGTGCAGGAAGAGACCGCACTGCTGGGCATTCCCACCCTGATTCACCGCATTGCCACGGAACGCTCGGAAGGGCTAGGGCACAACGCGGTTCTCTCGCAGTGGAATGTGGATACCCTCACAACATTCCTCAACACCTACAGCGAGTACCGTCGCCCCGTTAGCCCGCCGGAGGACTCACCCTCTGAACTGATCGTAGAGGACCTCATCTCTCGTGGTTATCAAAACTGAACTGGCGGCGGTATCGGTCGTTGTTCCTGCGTACCAGGAGGCAGCAAGCATCGTCGAGGCGCTGACCCGGCTATCAATGGTGCTGGGGACCACCGACCGTGACTACGAGATCATTGTGGTTACCGACGGTTGCACCGACAATACTGCCGAACTAGCGAGAAAGATCGGCCTACCCCACCTCACCGTTCTTGAGTATGCACAGAATCAGGGCAAGGGCTACGCCCTGCGATACGGTTTCGCCCGCACGGCGCATCCACTTGTCAGTTTCATTGACGGCGACCTCGACCTTGACCCGGCTGTTTTGCCGGCATTCTTCGCACTGCTTGACAGTGGGGCCGCTGACGTTGTCGTAGGTTCCAAGGTGCACCCGGAATCTCAGGTCAGTTATCCGCTCAAACGACGCATCGCAAGCCGGGTATTTCGACTTGCGACGCGTCTGGCCACCGGGCTCAACCTCGGGGACACTCAGACGGGAATCAAGGCGATGCGACGAGAACTCGTGGCACCCCTTATCGCCCGCTGCACCGCAACGGGGTTCGCCTTCGACCTCGAGCTCTTGGCGGCTCTGTCAGACCACGGCGCTCAGGTGGTCGAGGCACCCGTCATCCTGAACTTTGATTTCACCAGCACCATCCGAATCTCTTCTGCCGTGGCAGCATTCGCTGACCTTGCCAAGGTCTCCGTGCATCGGCGTCACCTGCGCCGCCTCGAGGCACGAGCCGGCTCATCACTATGACGACCGAGCCGACCCCGAGCTTTTTGAAACGGCACTCGGCGCCGCTCATGACAGTTGGCATCTTGAGTATCGGCGGGATCGCGGCGACCGGTGGGTTCCACGTCGTGACCGGCCGGGGACTCGGACCTGGTGCGTTTGGGTTGTTGGCGGCATTCTTGGCCATCGTCAACATCGCGTCCATCGGGGCATCCGCCCTGCAGAACTCAGTTGCCGTGGTGACCGCCCGAGACCTGCACCTGCCGCCCAACGAAAATCCACGCCGGCGCTTCGGTCTGGACAGTTCAACCTTTGAGGCGCTGGTGCTCGGCCTCGCAGGAACAATCGTGGTCGCCGTCGCCGCTCCGGCGCTGGCCGACGTGCTCGGCACGAGCACTACCGCGCTCTATCTTGCGTCGCTCACGATCATCCCGGGATTCTTGTTTTCTCGAGCCCAAGGCATTTTGCAGGGTGTCGGTGACGCCCGATCCGTGGCGGCCTGGTCAACCGTTTCCCAAATTCTTCGACTTGCTTTCGCAGCTGTAGCCATAGCGACCGGTCTGGGTGCTGTCACCGTGCTCGTCGCTGTTCTCGTAGCGATCTGCGCTGTGACCGTCGGCGCTATGTGGCAGGCCAGCCGCTTGTCGGTGCATTCCGCCGAGATTCCGTTCAATACGAACAGTGTTGTCTTGCTGTTGCTGACCATATCTTTCGCCTGGATCACCAATATCGATGTCATTCTCGTGCGGGGCGGTACCACGGAGCTTGTCTCGGGGGCCTTCGCGGCCGCCGCAGTCTTGACCAAGATGATGCTCCTCATTCCCACCACGCTTTCTTTGTACCTCCTGCCGCGTTTCGTGGCCCGTCAAGGTGACCACAAAACGGTTCGATTCGGTATCAACGTCGTTCTCCTCACCGTGCTGGGAGGCGGCCTCGCCATGATGGTTGGGGTAACCGTGCTCGGTGGACTAATTGTGCACATCCTCTTCGGTGCGGGTTACTCGATGGCCGTTGGTTTTCTTCCGTGGCTCACTCTTGCTTACCTACCGTGGGCGATGGCCCAGGGCCTGTTGATTCGCCTGACGGCGACCGGCTCAAAGTCGGCACTAGTCGTGTTGCTCTCGGCCGCCGGAGCCCAATGGATCGCAGCGGGCATCCTCCTACCAAATGTCGAGGCCATGATTGCTGCAATCGGAGTGATTGGCGCTCTCACCCTGGCTCTCTTCTACCTTCGCCACCTGTTCACCAGCAAAAACGTCATCGAGGCTTCAGATGCTCCTGCTTAAAAAACTCGTCTGGCCCGTCTTCGGCTCAGTCATGCTCGCTTTGAGCTTTCTGGCGGCTACCCGGGTTCCTATTGTCGGCGACGACTTTCAGGCGCTCCAGGAAGCTTTCGTTCGGAGCGGCGGAGACCTGGCCGGTTCCATCGCATACGGCTGGACCGCTGGCATGCAGGCTGGACATTTCAACCCGGTGGGGCAGCTGCTAGGAGCGGTCTACCACTTCGCGGCCTACGAATTCAGCGTGGTCTTTCAGATCACGCCCCAGTTCTTTCACGTTGCCTCCTCGTTGGGACTGATCTGGCTCACCACGCTCGCAGCCAGCTATGTCGTGGTGTGCGCCGCAAAGTTCGTGCGGAACACCAGCGCGCTTCCGCTCGGGCCGATCTTTGCCCTCGTCGCCACGATCACCGGCCTCACGCTGCAGATTCATCCGTGGTCAAACGACCCCGTGACCACCTACAGCATGGCCGGATTCGGCTCTGCTGCCGTCGCGTTCTTGTTGCTGGCCCTGGCCCTGCGCGCCCTCAGCCCAGGCACTTCTCGTTGGGGCGGCCCCGTGGCTGTCGCCGTGGTCAGCGTCTTTGCGGTGCTCTACTACGAAATGCTGGTCGCTGCCGTTGCCGCGACGGCTGTGGTGTACGTGGGCGCGATACTGCCTCGGGCCGATCGCACCCGGTCGAGCGTGAGGAAAAGCCTGCTTCTTCTCATAGTCGGCGTGGCGCTTCCGGCCGTTGTGTTCGTCGGCGGGCGTCTTTTAGCCGCTCCGGCCGCCTCCAGCGGTTATACGGGAACCTCCGTGGCGCTCGGCCCCGACGCCCTGCGCACCTGGGTCTTCTCGATGGTCAGCACCCTGCCGGGTGGCGCGTGGTCCTACTCCATGTATCGGATTAACCCTCTCGCGCTCAGCCGACCGGCCGTGGTCGTCGCCGGCCTGCTCTGCCTGGGCGTAATCGGCCTGGCAATCATCTGGTGGAAGTCCGCTCCCATCCGACTCGATCCGACTCGGCGTCTCTGGGTGCCGGCCGGGGCACTGTTCACCCTGTGGGCACTCAGCGTCGCGGCCCACGCGGTTACACCCAAGTACATCTCGGAAATAACGTCTCCGGGGCTCGTGTACCTTTTTTATGCGGTTGGAGTAGTGTGCGCCGCTGTATTCCTCGCCATTGTGGTCCTAATTCTCCCCCGCACTGCGCTGTTGAAGACCAGCATGATCGCCCTGCCGTTGCTGTGCGCCTTCGTCGTGGTGCAGCAAGCAGTCAACTGGACCCTGGGCGACCTCATGCGGTCGGCATATTCGTCCAATGCTCAACTCGCAGCGGTCTCGACCAATGAAACTTCCTCCGAAGCGGAACGGTGTGCGGCCTTGCAGTTGTGGCTAGAAAAGCCCTGGCCTGAGTACTACGAAGATTCCGTGACAACCAATATCGAACGTAACTTCGAGACAAGTTTTGACGACGAATTCTGCGGGCTGGCAATCGCGGTTCCGGCCAAATGAACACTTAGGGTGCACAGATTCATTTCGTTACTCTGGCGACGTTCTAAGTTAGGCTTGTTGGGAATATAAGTTGACCCGGCGCCGAGCTTTGCCAATTTGAAACTGCTTAGGAACAGATAACATTATGAACCGTCGATTTTCTGCCAGTGTGGTCGCTCTGGCGACCTTGATAGTCCTAATGATGGGGCTCGGCACCGTTCCCGCTTCGGCCGCAACGGCATCAGATTTTAATCCTGGTTACCTCATGAGCGATTCGGTCTTTTTCGACAGTGCGTCGATGAACCCGGCTCAGGTACAGCAATTCCTCAATGACCATAGCAATCCCTGCAAAGCTGGCTATACCTGTCTGAAGGACTACGGTCAGGCGACACAAACCATCACCGCCGACAATCCTTTCAACTTTGCTCCGAGCGGCGCACGTTACTGCAATGGATACATCGGCTCGTCCTGGGAATCGGCGGCCTCGATCATCGCGAAAACCGCAGTCAGCTGCGGAATTAGCGCGAAAGTGCTCATCGTCCTCTTGGAGAAGGAACAGGGCCTCGTATCGGCAACCGCTCCCAGCTCTCGAAGCTACAGCGCTGCTACCGGAAACGGCTGTCCCGATACATCAGCCTGCGATCCTGCGGTTTCCGGGTTTTTCTTTCAGATGTACCACGGGGCCAGAGCATTTCAGCGCTACGTAAAGAATGCCGGCGATTACGGATTTCAGGCCTTCCAAAATAAGAACGTTCTCCACCACCCCAACTCTGCTTGTGGAACACAAGCGGTCTATCTCGCTAATGCGGCGACCGCCGCTCTCTACAACTACACGCCTTATGTACCGAATGCTGCGGCTCTGAACAATCTCTATGGTTCCGGAGATGCGTGCTCGTCCTATGGCAACCGAAACTTCTGGCGTATGTATACCGACTGGTTCGGTTCCCCCATCTCCGGATTGAACAACAAAGACGCCCTCTCTCTCGTGCATTCCGTCTACAACGATGTTCTTGGGCGCAGCCCCGACGCTGCAGGACTCGAGACTTGGCGCGGCTACCTGATCGGTCGGGGATGGCCCGTCACCCAGGTCGCAAATTCCATTCTCTACAGCGACGAATACCTCGTCACCCAGATTAAGCTGGCCTACACGAACGTCCTCCATCGCGAGTTCGACCAAGCCGGTCTCAATGACTGGTTGAACCGAATCAAAATTGGCACCGCAAACGTCGATGAAGTTCAGATGACCTTCATGAAAAGTCTCGAGTACTACGAAAATGCTGGCTCCACACCGTCCGGTTTCACAAACGTGATGTACCAAGACATGCTCGGTCGCTCGGCGGGGCCACAAGAACTCTCGTACTGGGCCGATCAGGCCGCGCAGTTCGGCACAGCACGCAGCGTAAATGGCATCTGGAATTCAACAGAATCTGCGGCTCGACGGATCGCCCTGGTCTACAACCAATTCCTCAAGCGCGGAACAGATGATGCCGGCATTCGCAGCTGGACGCCTCTTGTCATCGCCCAAGGTAACCAAGCCGTTCGATCGGCCGTGCTGAGCAGCGCCGAGTACTTGCAGAACGCTCGAAACCGCTACCCGCAGTAGCGCTTCGAAGCGTCTACTAAGCTGATTCGGTCGGCATTGCGCCGAGCATCATGTGTCTCTGCCGTCTTCATCCCCTGAACTAGGGATCTGATCCAAAGGAAATCTATGCCCCGCGCTCTCATAACCGGCATCACCGGTCAAGACGGACTGTATCTCGCTGAACTGCTCCTCTCCAAGGGGTACGACGTTTACGGGTTCATGCGCGGCCAGAACAACCCCAAGCGCGAACTCGTGGAACAGACCGTTCCGGGCGTGAAGATTCTCACGGGCGATCTGACCGATTTGTCAAGCATTCTGCGGGCGCTTGAAACCGCGCAGCCCGACGAATTCTACAATCTCGGCGCTATTTCCTTTGTCGCTTACTCATGGGAAAACGCTCACATGACGAGCGAGGTGACGGGCTTGGGCGTACTGAACGCCCTTGAAGCCGTGCGTCTTTACTCGCACGACGAGCCACATAAGGTGCGCTTCTACCAGGCCTCAAGCTCGGAGATGTTCGGTAAGGTTCAGGCCGTCCCGCAGAAGGAAGACACTCTTCTCTGGCCACGCTCTCCCTATGGTGTTGCCAAGGTCTACGGCCACTACATGACGATCAACTACCGCGAGTCCTACGGCATGCACGCTTCGTCCGGCATCCTGTTCAACCACGAATCCCCCCGTCGTGGCCCGGAGTTCGTGACACGCAAGATCAGTATGGCTGTGGCACGCATCTCGCTGGGGCTGCAGGAGCACATCACGCTCGGAAACATCGACGCCCGCCGCGACTGGGGTTTTGCCGGCGACTACGTCGACGCCATGTGGCGCATGATGCAGCAGGAGACTCCCGATGATTACGTCATCTCGACGAACGAAACCCATGAAATCCGCGAGTTTCTCGATCTGGCTTTCCGCAGGGTGGGCATTGACGACTGGGCACCGTATGTCAAGCAGGACCCTCGTTTCATGCGCCCTGCCGAGGTCGACCTACTGATCGGCGATTCCACCAAGGCGCGCACTACCCTCGGCTGGGATCCGAAGGTGGGCTTCACAGAACTAGTTCAGATGATGGTCGACAATGACCTCGCTGAACAGAAGCTCAACCTGGCTTAAGCGCACATGGCATCCGTCGTCGTCACCGGAGTCACCGGACAGGATGGCTCGTATCTCGCCGAACGCCTCATCGGCGACGGGTGGGACGTTCACGCGATCGTTCGCGACGGAAAACATGCCGACGAGCAGGAGATTACCCCCGGCGTGACCGTTCACGCCGGGGATCTTGTCGACATCGCGTCCATGCGGTCGGTAATCGACGTCGTCGAACCCGACCTAATCGTGAACCTCGCCGGAATCAGCAGTGTGGCGCAGTCGTGGAGCCAGCCCGAACTCACCGCCCGCGTCACGGGACTCGCTGTGTCCGGCCTGCTCGCTGGAGCATGGGATCTTCAGGAACGCCTGGGGCGCCCGGTCCGTTTTGTACAGGCATCCAGTTCGGAGATATTCGGCGCTGCCGAGCAACGTCCTCAGACCGAGACCACACCGATCGCGCCAATCTCCCCCTACGGCGCGGCCAAGGCCTACGCGCATCATCTAGTCGGTGTCTATCGGGGCCGTGGCTTGTTCGCTTCATCGGCCATCCTCTACAACCATGAGTCTCCAAGGCGCCCCGAGACCTTCGTGACTCGCAAGATAACCCGAGGAGTAGCCCGCATCGTGAACGGCGATTCAACCTCGTTGCTGCTTGGGAACCTTGACGCGCGGCGTGACTGGGGCTGGGCGCCCGACTATGTCGATGCGCTCCTGCTCATCGCCGAGGCCGACGCCGCAGATACCTTCATCGTGGCAACCGGAGTCGAACACAGTGTTCGCGACTTCGTAGCCGCTGCGTTTGCTGCGGCCGGAATCTCGGACTGGAAGTCGCTCGTGGAACTCGACCCACGGTTTGCCCGGCCCGTCGACGCCCCAATCATGCTGGGTGACAACTCAAAGATTCGCGAGACACTTGGATGGTCACCTACGTTGAGCTTTGACGAAACCGTTCACGCCATGGTGACCCACGACCTCGAGCTGCTCGCGTAATCAAGTGGCTCGCCATATTCCCGACCGTCCGGCTACCCTGAATCGCGGTCCGCTCGTTTTATTCGACGCTACGGCCGTGCCCGCCAATCGTGGCGGAGTGGGCCGATACGTTGACGGGCTCCTGGCCGAGCTGGGAGGGCGTATTGAAATTGCCTGCCAGTTGCGCGATGCCGCGCACTTTCGCAGCATTGCTCCCCACGCCGCCGTACTGCCACAGGCGATAGGCATTGAGTCCCCGGTTCGGCGCCTGATCTGGGAACAACTACAGCTACCAGCCCTTGCGCGGCGACGCGGAGCCACGGTCATTCACTCCCCGCACTACACACTCCCGCTATTCACCACACGCGCCCGCGTCGTCACCCTGCACGATGCGACGTTCTTCAGTGATCCGCACGTACATACTTGGCTCAAAGGTGCATTCTTCCGCCTGTGGACGCGCATCTCCGTGCGCCTGGCCCGACAAATAATTGTGCCGAGTCAAGCAACGGCTGACGAGGTCAACCGTTACACCCGCCGCCACGTTACTTTTGTTGTAGCCCACCACGGAGTTGACTTCGACGTCTTTCATCGGCCGACACCGCAACAGATTCAGCAGGTCTCGAAAGAATATGACCTGGGTGAACCGGGTTGGATCACATTTCTGGGCACACTCGAACCACGCAAGAACCTGCCAGCGCTCATTCGAGCGTATGGGCTCGTCGCCACGTCCATGGCCGGCAGCGGTCTTCTGATCCCCCCGCTGGTCCTGGTGGGCGCGCGGGGTTGGGACTCGACCATCGAGGCTGAAATTGCGGCCTTGCCCGCTGTAGCACGGGTCAAAACGCTCGGCTACGTGCCCGCCAACCAACTGAGCGCAATACTCGGAGGGGCGGCCGTCATGGTCTACCCGAGCCTGGGAGAAGGCTTCGGTCTTCCTGTGCTCGAGGCAATGGCCTGCGGAACTCCCGTGCTTACAACGCGCTGCCTGGCGCTCCCCGAAGTTGGGGGAGATGCAGTTGCTTATAGTGAAACAACTGAAGTCTCGATTGCCACAGAATTGCTTGCGCTACTGTCGGCCCCGGACCGACAGGCCGACCTTTCCATGCGAGGCGAGATACGGGCACACTCTTTCACGTGGTCTAGCTGCGCACGTACACATACGCTGGCTTATCGCCGTGCGCGCGCGATCTAGCCGCACCCTATTTCCCGGCCACGTTTGCGAGTCTCGAAGCGACACCGTCAAATCGTGCGTTGCGATTCAGCAATTTCATTGAGTCCCTCTAGACTAGCTAGGGCTATTTCAGTCAGATCTACGAGTGTGGCGTAATCAGAAAACGCTACAACCGGTCGGGGCGTCGGATGCTCAAACTGCGGTGGGTTCAAATATGCCGAGGGGACAAATTGAACATAGACAAAGACCGGCGGGTTCTCATAACGGGTGCGTCCGGCGTAATCGGCGTTGCCGTACAGGACTTATTGTCAGCTCAGGGCTACGACGTTGTCGCTGTTTCTTCAGTTGATGCTGACCTTACCGATGAGAGCGCTACATTTCGCTTGGTTCAGTACGTGAAACCCAAGTTTGTAATTCATCTCGCTGCGCGCGTGCACGGACTCATGGGCAATCTGCACCAGCAGGGCGCGATGTTTTATGACAACGCGCGAATCAATTCCAACGTCGTCGAGGCATCACGCGTCGCAGGCGTATCAAAAATCGTCGCCATGGGTTCAGTAGCGATGTATTCAGACTCGGTCGAATTGCCCATGAACGAGGCGGACGTCTGGAACGGCGCACCGCACGCTTCCGAGGCTGGTTACGCCCACGCCAAACGGGCGATGTTGGCACAACTTGAGGCTTACAAAGACCAGTATGGACTCGATTATGCTTTCGCATTATCAACAAATCTATTTGGTCCACGGGATCGTTTCGATGAATTGCAAGGGCATGTCTTGCCGTCTCTCCTGTCAAAGTTTCATCGCGGGGTCGAGTCCGGCGATCCAGTAACCGTTTGGGGTTCGGGCACGCCAACACGCGACTTTCTGTATAGCAAGGACGCGGCAATTGCTCTTCAACTTCTTTTGGAAAAAGGCACAGGTGTTTACAACCTGGCCAGCGGTCGCCATCACTCCATACGGGACACGGCCGCGTTGATCAGTGACATCAGCGGCTACACCGGAGAAGTCCAGTGGGACCGTAACAAGCCCGATGGTCAGTCTGCACGCGCCTACGACGTGACCAGAATCACGGATCTCGGATGGGAATCGACAACGACGTTCGAAGACGCTCTCCGTGAAACTTACGCGTGGTACTCGAACAACACAGTGCTGGCACGGAGGTAACTACATGACGTTCAAGTCGTATGCTCAAAACTTTGAAGACGTCTTGCTGAACCGGGTCTTTGGCGACGAAAAAGCTGGCACCTACATTGATGTCGGTGCCGCAGATCCCGAGCTCGACTCGGTCACGAAGGCCTTCTACGATCGTGGCTGGACGGGGATCAACATCGACCCGCTCCCGGCTTCCTTCGACCGCCTCGTGCAAGAACGATCTCGCGACGTTAACTTACAAGTGGCTGTCGGCAGCGCAGAAGGTCAAACTACTTTTCATATCGTCGATGCCTATCCCGAGTTATCTACGACGGTCGCCGTGATCGCCGCACAGTATGCGGACACCGGCCGAGTCCTTAACGAGTTAGAGGTACCTGTTCGAACGCTAGCCTCCATCTGCGCCGAGCACGTATCGGGCCCAGTGCACTTTCTGAAAATTGACGTGGAAGGTGCCGAGGCGGAAGTTCTGCGCGGCGCGGATTTCACCCTCGTACGCCCCTGGATCGTTCTGGTCGAGTCCGTCACATTTGGCTCCTCAACCGGAGAGACTCCCGACTGGGACAGCATCCTGCGTGATGCGCACTACACGTTTGCGTATTTCGATGGTTTGAATCGCTTCTATGTGGCCGCTGAGCATGCCACCCGATTAATCAGTTTCTTCGCACTTCCAGTAAACGTTCGGGATGATTTCACCGTTGCAACCGAGGACCGTGCCAACCTAGCCGTCTCTAAAATCGTGCATCTTCTCGGCTTAGACAGTACGGCAGGAACACATGAGATTCTTGAAAGGGCGACTGTGCTGATTTCAGACAGAATTTCCTTCGAGAACGAGGCCTTGGACGCATCCTCTCGCCTTCGGGATATTCAGGTCGAACTACGTGCAACATCCGATGAACTCGACGCCATGAACCAGCAGTCATTTGAGCGAGAAAGACACATCGCTTGGCTCGCTATGGAACGCTCACAGCTTCGAGCAGCTGTGCGACAGCAAGAAGTGACTCACGCGGCAGAAGCAGAGCGCCGATCTTTAGATTTCGACGAGATCGTGCGCCAACGTGACGAAGCTGTCATTCGAGTGCACTCACTTCAGACCAGCGCTTCATGGCGGATCGCTCTGCCATTGCGTGCAGCGCGTCATCCAGCGTCCTATCTCCGAAAGATGCTCAATCGATGACACAATCAGACTTAGCCGCCAAAGGCATCTGTGTCATGGGCCGCTCCGACTTTCACACCGGTATCGGCACCGTCTCAAACGCGGCACTGGAACTATTTTCACGGGTCGTACCCGTTGGGTTTTACCCTGCACGCAACAGAGGTGCGATCTCGACAGATACGATTCACTTACCCGGCGGTCGAGTTGTCCCCATCACGCGTGAGGCAACCAACCATGCCGTCTATTTCTTCTGTGATGTGCTCTGGAATGGCGCAGATGACCTGAACTATACGGCACTGCCTCACGATGGTTTCAAAATAGCCCACATGGCATACGACTCCGATGAATTTCCTCCAGAATGGGTGGTTATTCTAAATGAGCGCTTTGATCTTGCACTGTTTACCAGCAGATACTTAGAAGAAATTGCCGTAAGGTCCGGTGTCCGCATTCCGGTCGGAACTCTTCCCGTTGGATTAGACATTGAAGGACTACTCGCAGAGAAGTACATCGCCGCGCATCCAAGGCGCGTTCGGTTTGGTAGTGTTGCTGCTTTCCATGAACGCAAGCGTCTGGACCTCCTCGTCGAGTCATACATCGAAGCATTTGGCGATAGAGATGACGTAGAGCTCGTTATCCATTCCAACCTCGCCTCGGGCTCCACCTTCGAGCGTGTACAGGCGCTCACGGCGAAGGCCCCCGGGGCTCGCATCACCTTGACGTACGGCAACCTATCCGACGCTGAGAAGAATGACCTGCTCTCGTCCATGGATATCTACGTGTCCACGTCCAGCGGAGAGGGGTACTCGATCGGACCCCGAGAAGCTCTCGCCCTGGGGAAACCACTCGTACTGTCTGGAATTCCCGCACATCGCGATCTTGGTGGCGTGCCAGGCGTATTCTTCGTCGAACCCACAAGCCGGGTTCCTGCACGATATCCGGAAATTGACAACCGGGTCTTTGGACGACAATCAGACTTCTCGTCATCTGACTTTGCGCAATCGATGTCCGAGGCGCGAATTTTCACCCTCTCCCCTGATGCTAAGGCGACAGCCGCTCAGCGCAAGGAGTTGGCCTCTCAGTTTTCGCTCTCCGCACTGGCTGCGCCGTACCAGTCACTCATCGATCGGGATGCTCGCGCCGTTCGTCCCGATGCACCATGGTCAACTTTTGTCCATTTCCCTGACCAAATAGACTCACTTGTTCGGCCGGCTGGCGGGCGTCACGGACAAAGAATCGGTGCCAGGAAGGTTGTCGTCCAGGCCCACGATGGTGGCTTCTTCTCTCTCTTCAACGCCTTTCTGAGCCACCTCGTTTGGGGCCTTCGTGACTCGAACGTTTCAATGGTTATCCCAGACTGGGACGCGGGGCGTCTCATAGAACGAGACGGCCACCCGGAAAGCTATTGCTATAGTCGCCCCGAAGACGGAAATATGTGGCTCGAACTCTTCGAACCTCTTTACGACCTGACCCCTGATGAAATGAACGACGCAGACTTCATTTACGCAAACTCAGTTTTACCTGAATTGCGGCACAATGAAGCTCGCGAGCCTCTCCTTACTTATACAAACGCGTTTGAACTTTATCGGGCGCCATGGTTCAGACAGTTCCGAAGCCAATACAGCCGAGTCTTACAGGAACATGTTCGGCTGATCCCTCCCCTGCAGTCCGAGCGAGATAATTTCGTCAATACCACGATGGGTGGCCGTTTCGTCGTCGCAGCGCACGTCAAGCACCCGAGTCATTCTGTTGAACAACCGGGTGGTTCGATGGCGGAACGCTATCAATATATTGATGAAGTTCGCCAGGCCTTGACGAAACGAGGGATCGTCGAGAGTTCGGACGACTGGCGGGTGTTCGTAGCAACCGATCAAGATCGAGTGGTCAAGCTCTTCAATGAAGAGTTTGGTGACAAGGTCATTCGCTTCGACGACGTTGCACGCGTAAGTGTCGAGTCCGATATTGCCTTCGACACACTTTCCAAAGAAGAACGAAATCAATCCGGTTTTCAATTGCAACACGTTATGGCGGCTGACACCAGTAATTGGTCATCTCGACTGGCATGGGAAGTCTGGCGTGATGCTGAAGTAATGGCACAAAGCGATGTCCTCATCCACGCAGTTAGCAATGTAGCCACGGCCGTTTCCTACATGGGGAAGAATGTCGAAATGGTCTACTGCGATCCCAAGGTATAGCAACGGAAGCTAGCTATCCATCTAATACCTTGATGCTCCGATAGTTTTAGGTGTCGTAAGGTCATAACAGGTGGCCTGATGCCATTTTTCAACAGCTCATGACGTCCGCGGTCGGTCGGTGAGCTACATTTGGCGGGCGCGGAGTCTTCCGTGTTCCAGACCACCATCGTGCATCCGCCCTTATGCACGATCGTGAGTTGCAAATTGACAACCAAGAAACGATGAACAGTTAACAATGACAACTGAAGTTATAACTGTCAAGAAGCCGCTTAGGGTTTTGTCACAGCCTCGTCGTCGTTTTTACCGCCGCGTAGGGCTACAGCAAGTGTTGACAGTCGCAGTCGTTCTAATTCTCCTTGAACTAGTTGTCTTCGGCGACTACTTCAGCGGGGCAAATACGCCACAATTCGACTTTGTAGGGTACAGCGAAGAGGCTTTTGCATGGTGGCACGATGGCACATTTTTTTCCCCAGCCCAGTGGATGCCCTATATGTGGGGTGGATACCCCGCGGTCTCGAATCTCCAAAACAGTTCCTTCTACCTCCCCGTTGGACTTGTAGCGAGCATTACACCGTTTAACCTAACTGCTTCGGCCTGTCTCTCTGCCCTCCACGTTGCATTTGGCGCCTTGGGCGCTTATATGTTTGCGCGCGCATTCGGTCTTCGTCACTTCGCCGCGTTACTCGGGCTAGTCGGCTGGTTCTTCGTTATCGGCAATTATTCAAATGCAGCCCAGCTCGACATCATGCGCGCGTATTCTTGGGTGCCGTGGATATTTCTGGTCATATCGCCACGATGGCCGTGGCGCTCTTGGTGGGCTTATCCGATTGCAGCCCTGATTCTGTGGCAAGCTGCCTTGGGCATCTATCCGGGCATGCTAATTGCGGGTGTCTACGCCTCTGTCACTTGGGTCGCCTTAAACCAATTTTTGTACCGGCCACGATTCAGAACGTATTTACTCCCAATCTTTCTGGTGGGTAGTGCTGCGGTTGCCATGACAATGTTGCGATTCCTTCCCGCGCTCAATGCACGTGGCTACTATCCTGCAGTTCTTCTCGACACCTCAAATTTCAACTTTCACACTTTAAGCACTTTCTTTTTTCCACCCCAGAACATCGCCGACGGACTGGACACCTTCGGCCTCTACTTCCTTCCGGTCCCGCTGTTTGTGCTCCTCGTATTTGTGCCATGGAGGAGTCTCTTAGCGAAAGCACTCATTTCCGTGCTCCTAGCGTCAGTACTGATTGGGCTTCCATTCTGGCCATGGCATGATTTAGTTCAGTTACTCCCAGGCATGTCACTGAGCAGGTTTCGTGCCTCCGACTTCAAAGTCTTTATTCTGTTTGCGATTTGCATGTTGGCGGTCATGGCTCTCGATGAGATTCTTCAGAGTCGCGATTCACGAACAAGCCCCATGTTCACAGCCTTATCCCGCACCACCAAACGGCCGCCTCGAATATTTAAAAGTTTTCCATGGCAAACAGGGATGATTTTTCTGCTGGTTCTGGGGGTATTTTGTTTGGGTCTGAGGTATTCCCCACTGAATCCGTCGAATTGGTTAATCCAAGCTGAAATTCTCGTCGCGTCCGCTGCGATTGTCATATTCAGTACCCGTCGGATGAAAATGATTTCCCTGAATACAGCCGCTGGTGCTCTCGTCTTCTTGTCACTGATCTCAGGGACGCATTACGTATACTCCATCTCGAACGCATGGACCGTTTCGCGATCTGCTGTCGAAGAAGCCAACCTCGGAGAATCCGTAGATTCGCTGATCCAGGAGAGAATCCCAGTCACGACTTCGCCAGGGCGTCCCGCACGCATCGCCCCCCCCGAGCCGCCGAGCGATTTGGAGTCGATCGCGCGGCACTACGGCTCCGCTTTTTATACAGGGGATGACTCCTTTTTTGGATATGTCAATCTCCGCGGCACCCAAACGTACGAGATGATTAAAGTGTCTTCATATTTGCCTGACGAGCTCGGCGTTGCATCGAGAAAATTTTGGACCGCCCCTGGAATAGTTGTGGAATCTGTAAATAGTCAACTGCCTAGCGTCGCAACTACCGCCGCATGCGTTGCCGATGGACTCTGTGGCCCTAATCTGCGATCGATTCCGCTGGCATACTCGGACGGATCCTTCGTTTACGAAGTTGAATCCGCCGCAAATATACGGGTCATTTTGAATGACGCTCATTATGTGGGTTGGTCGGCGCAAGTCTGTCCGCCCACAGGCAGCCGAGGAGAGTGCATGCCAGTGCATTCGGAACGTGGACCGTCAGGTGAAATAGCCGTAGATCTTCCCACGGGACATTGGCAGCTGGAGTTGGACTACACGCTACCGGGGCAGAGAACCAGTTGGATTCTCTTTTGGGGCGGAGTTGGGGTCGTGGCTTTGAGCAGCATTGGTGCCGGAGTGCTATCCAGCCGGCGCGGGCGTACCGATCGAGTCCCAAACCGCGACTGAAAGTAAGCGAGACGTGGCTATTACTAGTCATCCACCTCGAATCGACGCATTTTCCGTATTTGCACATAGATGATCGTAGAATCTGCCACGCGGAGCAGCCCCATAGACTGCTTATACAGTCAGTAATGTTAGGAATGTACTTTGAGCCACCCAGGGATAGCAACTTCAGTTCCCATGAACGACCTTTCGCGCGGCATCGCGCGCGACCGCACCTCGTTGGATTCAGCGGTAGCGGCGGTACTCGACTCCGGGTACGTAATTATGGGTCCGCACCATAATGCATTCGAGTCGGCTCTGGCCAAGTATTTGGGCGTCGATCATGTGCTAGGGGTAGCCTCCGGGACCGACGCGCTGGAGATTGCAATCAAGGCCGTAATGCCTGCAGGGAAGACATCCGTAATGACCGCCGGCAACGCGGGGGGCTATACGTCGACCGCTGCACGACGTGGGGGATTTCAGGTGCGGTATGCCGACATTGACCCCAACTCACTCTGCCTGAGCCGACAGACTGTTTCTGACGCACTCACCGATGACATCGGGGTGGTCGTGGTCACTCATCTGTACGGCAATCTCACAGACATTTCAGCGATCGTTGCACTGTGCCATGAACGGGGAATTCGCGTGGTCGAGGACTGCGCACAAGCGATTGGAGCCCGCCGGGATGACGGAGCTGCCGGTTCATTTGGCGACATTTCTGCTACAAGTTTTTACCCGACAAAAAATCTCGGGGCAATCGGTGACGGTGGGGCCATCGCAACGAACAACGCTGACTTCGCGCACAGAGCGTCTCAACTACGCCAATACGGGTGGGTGTCCAAATATCGTGTTGCGGTCCCCGGAGGCACAAATTCGCGGCTCGATGAATTACAGGCGGCCTTCCTCTTGGTTCGGTTGCCACTGCTCGATGCTTTCAATGAACGGCGTCGAACAATCGTGCAGAGATATGGCGCTGCTGCGACGAAATCTCCATTGCAAGTTCTCGCAGCGGACGGGCCCCATCACGCCGCCCATCTTGCTGTTGCCCTATCGCCGCGGCGTACTGACGTGCGCGAACAGCTCCTAAAAAAGGGCGTCGTTACCGACGTACATTTCCCAGTGCCAGACCATCAACAAGTCGGTTTTGGCGCCCTACCGCAATCTTTGCCCCACACCGAGAGAGCGTCACTCGAAGTATTATCACTACCCTGTTTTCCAGAGCTGACGGACGAAGAAGTTGACCTGGTATGCGATGCTATTCGAACCCTCGAATGAATAACACGATTACCTACTCGATCGTGGTTCCTGTCTATGGAAATGCCGGGAGCATCACTGACTTATTGGAAAGGTTGGAAGGGATTTCCTTTCAACTCGACAGAGAACTCGAAGTTGTCTTCGTCGTCGATGGATCTCCGGACGATTCTTATGACGTTCTGACCGCGCAACTCCCCAACGCGACATTCGCGACTCAACTCTTGCAACACTCGCGCAATTTTGGCTCCTTCGCGGCCATTCGCACCGGAATGGCACACGCGCGGGGCGACTTCATCGCCGTAATGGCAGCCGACATGCAGGAGCCACCGGAACTAGCAATAGAATTCTTTCGCGTCCTCGCATCCGGTTCCGCAGATGTCACCGTCGGACGACGAGAAAGTCGTCACGACCCTCGTTTGAGCGGGTTCTCGTCATCGGCCTTCTGGCGGCTGTATAGAAAATGGGTATTTCCGGATATGCCCGAGGGTGGCGTCGATATTTTCGCTTGCAATCGTGCCGTAGTCGAGGAAGTCCTTCGATTGGACGAATCGCACAGCAGCTTGGTTGGGCTGCTCTACTGGGTTGGTTTTCGGCGTGTCGAGGTGCCCTATCACCGCCTGCAACGCGAGCACGGCGAAAGCGGTTGGTCGTTCTCGAAGAAGCGCAAGTATCTGCTGGACAGCATTTTCTCATTCACCGATCTCCCGTTGCGCCTCCTGATAAGCATCGGTTCGACTGGAGCCGTGATTACAGTCCTGTCGGCATTTGCCGTTCTTGCATCTTTCCTTCTGGGGGGTATTCGTGAACCCGGATATACGCCGCTTATGTTGGTGATCTTGTTCTCCACATTTACGCTCTTAGTCGCGTTAGGAATTGTCGGCTCATATGTTTGGCGCGCGTTCGAAAACACCAAAAGACGACCCGGTTCCATAGTGATGACCCGCTGGGCCTCAAGCGACAACGCCCTAAGTGAGCGAATGCCCAACCACACCGAGGAGAAGAAACCATAGCCATGGCAACCCCATTCGTACACGCCCAAGGAATCTGTGAATCCATAACCGTCGGTTCAGACACAACGATCTGGGCTTTCGCGCATGTGCTTGCGGGCGCCGTTATCGGCCGAAACGTCAATATCTGTGATCACGTTTTCATCGAGAATGATGTGATCGTGGGCGACCGGGTGACTATCAAATCTGGGGTTCAGCTCTGGGATGGTATTGAGCTGCAGGACGACGTCTTTGTGGGCCCGAACGCGACCTTCACCAATGACGGGTTCCCCCGAAGCAAAAAGTATCCCGAGAGCTTTCCCCGCACGATCGTCGAAAAGGGAGCCTCCATCGGCGGAGGAGCCGTTATCCTCCCCGGAATCCGCATCGGCCGAGACGCCATGATCGGTGCCGGAGCAGTGGTCACCCGCGATGTGCCACCGTTTGCCATCGTCGTCGGCAACCCTGCCCGCATCACCGGATACGCCGACAGCGAGGGGCACCGTCTGGTGTCCACGGAGTCCGCCCCGCTCACATCCGGGCACGTTCCGGTTAGTAAGTCTCTCGTCCAACTGCGCAAGGCGACGGACATGCGCGGAAGTTTGGTCGTAGCCGAGCTCGGCGCCGATCTCCCGTTTGTACCGCAACGGTTTTTCATCGTCTACGACGTACCGTCAAGGGACGTGCGTGGCGAGCACGCACATCGCACGTGCGAGCAATTTCTTACCTGTCTCAAGGGAAGTGTGCGCGCAATCGTTGACGATGGCGCCAACCGGGAAGAGTTCCTGATCGACTCTCCTGACATTGGCCTGTACATGCCAGCGATGACCTGGGGCACACAGTATGCGTATTCGCCAGATGCCGTGCTCGGCGTCTTTGCATCCCTGCCCTACGACGAAGCCGACTATATCCGCACGTATGCCGAATTTCGGGCCGCCGTCAACGCGTAGAAGGACATTTCTTTCATGCACCGATTTTGGAACCGGCTGGCTAAACTTGCCCGCGACCAACGTTTGCGATTTCTGGCTGTTGGCGGTACAAACACCGTGGTCGGCTACGCTCTGTTTGCGGTTTTCGACTTATTTGTTTACGCGGCCGTGCCATTCGGCTATCTTCTTAGCCTGGTGAGCGCATACGCTATCGCCATCGTTCTGGCGTTTGTACTGTACCGTCGGTTCGTTTTCCAAGTCACCGGGCGAGTCTGGTCAGACTTCGTGAAATTTGTCAGCGTTTATTTGGTCGTAATTGGGGTGAACCTGGTGACGCTGCCATTGCTCATCGAAGTCTCAGGATTGAATTCGCTCGTCGCGCAGGCGATAGTGCTCATTGCGACGACTTTCATGAGCTTTTTCGGCCACCGCGACTTTTCGTTCCGCCGCGAACCCGAAGCTGAATCCTGAAAGAGATTATTCCGAGCGTGTGGCGAGTAGTTCACCGAGATACCGGCCATAACCACTCTTGCGCAGCGGTTCAGCCAACGCCGCCAGCTGGCCATTATCAATCCAGCCGGCGCGCCAGGCGATCTCCTCGATGCAACCGATTTTGAAACCCTGGCGATCTTCAATCACGCGAACGTATTCGCTCGCCTGCATCATCGACTCGAATGTGCCCGTGTCTAGCCAGGCAGTGCCACGGTCGAGTACCTGCACGTGCAGCTTTCCTCGATCCAGATAAGCCTGATTAACTGTCGAGATCTCCAGCTCACCCCGTGCGCTCGGCTCGATCGACTTCGCAATCTCTACAACGTCGTTGTCATAAAAGTACAGGCCGGGCACCGCGTAGTTGCTCTTGGGGACAGCCGGTTTCTCTTCAATGGATACAGCACGCATCTCGCTGTCGAACTCGACGACGCCATAAGCACTCGGAGCGGCGACGTGATACGCAAAGATTACGGCACCGTCTACGTCCGCGTTTCCCTGAAGAGCCGTACCGAGACCCGCACCATGAAAGATATTGTCGCCCAGAACGAGGGCGACGCTTTCGTCGCCGATGAACTCTTCACCGATTGTGAAGGCTTGGGCGAGACCGTCGGGTGAAGGCTGCACGGCATATTCGATACGCATGCCGAAGTCGGAACCGTCGCCAAAGAGGGCGCGAAATTGCTGGTTGTATTCGGGCGTTGTGATCAGTAACACTTCGCGTATTCCGGCCATCATGAGCGTTGACAACGGGTAGTAGACCATCGGCTTGTCGTAGATGGGCATTAGCTGCTTGGAAATGCCCTTGGTGATCGGCCATAGACGTGTACCGGAGCCGCCTGCGAGAATGATGCCGCGCATGAATCAGTCCTTTGTTCTGAGTGAGTCGTAAAACGAGCGGCATTCATCCCAAGACGGGAGAAGGGCCGCGGCCGCGGCCTCCTGAAGTGACGGCGCCTCGATGTCCTTTGGCGACAGCGAACGCGATTCCAAGTCCGCGGGAAAAACCAGATTGATGTCGAGGTCGAGCGGACTAATTCCGTGCTCCCGTTCCGGGTTGAAGGTGTCCGAAACAAGATACGTCACGACGGCATCGGCGGTCAGCGCGACAAAAGCGTGGCCCAATCCTTCAGACAGGTACACGCTGCGCCGGTCGACATCGTCGAGCAAAACCGAATCCCACTCACCATAGGTTGGCGAACCTATCCGAAGGTCAATGGTGTAATCGAGAACCGCGCCGTGCACCGCCGTAACGTACTTCGCCTGTCCGCGTGGAACGCTGGCAAAATGGATACCGCGCACGACTCCCCGACGAGACACAGACAAATTGGCCTGGCGCAGGTCGAGTGCATGCCCAACCGCCTGCTCGAGCTGGTCGAATCGGTACCACTCAAGAAATACCCCGCGATCATCCGCATGTTGTTTTGGGGTCATTTCGTAGGCATCGGGGATGGAGAGCTCACGAATCTGCACGCTGCGCAGTCTACACAAGGGCTCCCCGGTAGAATCGACGAGACTCACCCGCGAACTGAACGGTACTGGCACGCATGCATCTTCTCGTCCCCGGTTGCACCGGCGGTATCATTCTGCGAAACCTCCCGGAAGCCGTGCAAGGGTGATCGCGGTTGTCACGGTCAGTCACGGATCTGACGATGTTCTCCAACCGTTTCTGGCCAGCGTTGCTGCCGCCTCGCGGCATCCCCTCACCATCGTCGTCGTAGATAACAAACCGGAGGGAAGCTCAGCGAGGAATATAGCCGCCGACTTTGGTGCCAGCTACGTGACGGACGTGAACCGTGGCTACGGGCACGGCATTAATCTGGGGGTTGCCAGCCTTAGAGATGCCGCCGACTGGATTCTGGTCTGCAACCCTGATCTGGTACTTGAACCCGGCTCGATTGATTGGTTACGCGGCTGTGGAGAGTCTGACTCACAGATCGGGGCGGTCGGCCCACGCATTCTCAATGCGGACGGCACGACCTACGCATCCGCGCGATCGCTACCGTCCATTCGCACGGGGATCGGCCATGCGCTCTTCGCCAACGTCTGGAAGAGTAACCCGTGGACGAGACGCTACCTTCACGTCAGTGCCGCTGACCCACACCAACGAGACGCTGGGTGGCTGTCGGGAGCGTGCCTCCTCATCCGAGGCTCCGTGTTTGAACAACTCTCTGGTTTCGATGAGTCCTACTTCATGTATTTCGAAGACGTGGATCTCGGCTACCGCATGCACAAGGCCGGCTATCGCAGTGTCTATGAGCCTGGCGCTGCAGTTACTCATACCGGTGCGCACTCCACGCAAACCGAATCGGCACGCATGTTAAAGGCCCACCACGAGAGCGCGAATCGGTTCCTCGCCCGCAAGTATCACGGGCACTTACTCTGGCCACTAAGAAAGGTCCTTGCTGCGGGCCTCGCCGTTCGTTCACGCTTTCAGCAGCGACACTGAGGCAGCTGACCTCAAATCGGTCTGCGTACAATTGGCGTATGGGGGAAAGAAAAAAATTGAATACTGCAAGAAAATCATCGTCGCGCGTGATCGCGGTTGGCTTCAAGAGTCCCGGGCATGAACATCAACTTTCATGGGTAATATTCTTGAGCTTTATTGGGGCCACGCTCGTTATGGGCGTTGGTGTATTCAGATACGACGCGTGGGCCTATTGGGAGACTGCGCAATCTGCCTTCGGTCCACGACCGGGAGTTGAAGAATACTACTGGGGCCTCCGCGGAGTGCTCGGCAACTTCATGTTTTTGCCAGCGGCTGGCCTAGCCAGACTCTTTGGCGCAGGTTTTGATGGCTTCTTCGTTCTGCTCCAGAATGCCCTGCTCTTTGCTGCATTCGCGTCTTTCTTGTTACCCCGCTGTGTCGCCATTTGGCGACCTGTCACAGCCCAAATTCGACTCCTCGGGGCGCTCCTCGCTTGGATAGTTCTTGTCGGTTTCGCGCCTTACCCACTGGTAGACGCGTACCCGGCGATCGCCATATTTGGCATTCTGGTGTTACTCCAATCGACCAGAAGCTCCGTCTTGGTCTTGGCGGGGGTTTTTGCGGGAATTGCTGTCAATATCCGGCCGTCTTACCTCGTTGTAGTCGGAGGATTCTTAGTCGTGGCGTTTATTTGGCGTCAGTGGAGAGGTATCTGGTTTGCCTTTGGCATACTCGTCGGGCTCGTCCCACAACTCATAATGAATGTAATTCGAATCGGCGAATGGAGCCTTTGGCCACCACTTTCTGCCTCTCTTGTGTCTCTTCAGGCGGAGTACGGGTCCTATGTAGTGCGTTATGACACTCTTTTCGGCGCGGATGCGCCCCAACAGTTCTACTGCTCCCCCGGAATGGCACAGGCATTGACGCTGCCTCTTCCTCAGACAGCCGGAGAGCTCGCATCCGCGTTTCTCTCACACATACCCACCTCAGTAGTGTTTGCGCTGCAAAAAGTAGGAGCGTCACTTCACTGGCCGCTTTCTACTCCGTATACAACTTCAAACGTCGGCGTGGATGGACTCTTCGCGCTGGCCATCACACTCATTACTGTCTGTGGTATTTCGAGTCTTCTTTTTACAGTTTTTCGAAAGCGTCTTGGCGAACGATGGCGGCATTCGAGTTGGCTAGCGGCTGCTCTGGCTGGTGTTGTCGTCATTGGCGGCACTCTCACCATCGTCGCATCGGCTTCCGAGAGTCGTTTTGCATTGCCGTTAGTACTGATTGGAGTCCTCGGCTGCGCATCCTTAGGCAACGCTAAGTTACGCAATTTTTGGCAAAAACATCGATATTGGATAGCGTCCACGGCCCTTATTGCTGTCGTCGTTTGGTTCTTCGGTGTGTCCGGTCTCCAGCACCCCGCACCCGCCGGTCCAGTCGACCAAGGGATATGTGCTTCCCTTTGATCGACCACGTTGCCGTGCCCAGCCCGCCGTCTACTAGACTCGGCGCGCCACGTTCCCGAATGAAACGGTTAGGTTTTATGAGAATTCTCGTCACCGGCGGCGCCGGTTTTATCGGCTCCAACTTTGTTCGGCGCACGATCGAAGACAAATACCCGGGCTTGGAAGGCGCCGAAGTCGTGGTGCTCGACGCACTGACCTACTCGGGCAACCTCGAAAATCTCGCCCCGATCGCCGATTCGCCGCGCTACTCGTTTGTGCACGGCGACATTCGCGACGGCAAGCTGCTTGACACCCTGTTTCCCGGGCTCGACGCGGTGGTGCACTTCGCCGCGGAAAGCCACGTTGACCGCTCAGTGATGGATTCGACGATCTTCGTCGAGACCAACGTGCTGGGCACCCAGCAGCTATTGGACGCGGCGCTGCGCCACAAGCTCGCCCGGTTCGTGCACGTCTCCACCGACGAGGTCTATGGCTCCATCGCCGAAGGCTCCTGGAACGAGGAGCGGGCGCTTGAGCCCAACTCCCCCTACAGCGCGTCGAAGGCCGGCAGCGACTTGCTTGCCCGCAGCTACCACCGCACCCACGGCCTCAACGTGTCGATCACGCGCTGTTCGAACAACTATGGCCCGTACCACTTTCCCGAAAAGGTCATTCCGCTGTTCGTCAGCAACCTGATCGACGATGCGCACGTTCCCCTCTATGGCGAGGGCAACAACATTCGCGACTGGCTGCACGTAGATGATCACACCCGCGCCATCGCGATGGTGCTCGTCGGCGGCCGCGCGGGCGAGATCTACAACATCGGTGGCGGCACCGAGCTCACCAACAAGGAGCTCACCCAGTTGCTGCTCACCTCGACCGGTAAGGACTGGTCGTACGTTGACCGCGTCGCCGACCGCCTCGGTCACGACCTGCGCTACTCGGTGGACATCTCCAAGATTCAGGCCGAACTCGGGTACGCCCCGGAGGTGCCCTTTGAACAGGGACTCGCCGACGTGGTGCAGTGGTACCGCGATAACCGTCAGTGGTGGGAACCGCTCAAAGCTCGTGCGGCGCTGACTTAACCGACAGCCATTTGGCCGCAGTCAGACAGATACAGTGGGAGTGCTGCGTCAGTGATGATTTCCGCGCGTTTTGGTAGTCACGCGTAAATTCACGTGTTGCTATTCAGAAGACTCAATCCCTGGAGGACCACATGACGTATCGGATTACCGGAGCGCGCCGTTCGCCGGGGTGGGACATTCAGTTGGCCCTCGCAGGGTGCCTCGTATTCGCAGGTGCGGTGCACCCGTGACCGGTACCGAGGTATTCGTGAGCTATGCCCAAAATCGTGAGGACGTCGTGCTCTGGCGCGCGCTAGGCCACATTGTCGATGGTGTCTATATCGACGTCGGGGCGAACCATCCGTCCGAGGATTCAGTCACCCGCAGCTTCTACGATCGTGGTTGGAGCGGAATTGCAATCGAGCCCAGCCCCGTCTTCGCCGCAAAATTTCGGGCCGAACGCCCACGCGACGTGGTTGTCGAAGCCGTCGTTACCGACAGTGCTGAGAAGATTGGCACCCTGCACATGATTAACGAAACGGGCCTTTCTACTCTCGTCGACTCCATTGGTCAGCGCCATTCGGAGACGGGGTTTGACGTGATTGACATCGAGGTCGCGGCGCGACGTCTCGATGACGTGATCGCAGCTACCCGCTACGCCGCCGGCGAAATCCACTTCATGTCAATCGACACCGAGGGTGCCGAGGGCGCAGTGCTCCGCTCTCTCGACTTCACTCGTTTTCGCCCCTGGGTACTGATTGTCGAGGCCACCGAACCGCGCACGACAGTGAGGAATCACGAGAGCTGGGAACCTCTGGTGCTCGCCGCCGGATACTCGTACTGTCTCTTCGACGGAATCTCGCGGTTTTACGTGGCTAACGAGAGGCGCGGGGAATTACAACCCAAACTCGACCATGGGGCATGCTTTTTCGATCAGTTCGTGACGGTGCGTGAGATCGAGCTCAACGAAACGATGCGTCGATTGAAATCGACGATTCAAAGTGAGACTGCGCGAAACACCCGTCTCGAGGCCGAACTAGCCAGCACAGTGCGCACGGTTTCATGGCGGTTAACGCGGCCCTTGCGTTTCATCCGCTCAATTATTCACCCTGGAACAGAGAAAAAATGACAACCCTGCGCGTGATTGTGGAACAGATGAATTCACCGGTGCCGGGCGGCATCGGTCGATACACCGAAGAGCTCACTCGACAGTTGATCTCCACTGCGCCCGACGACTGCGACGTTGAAGGTGTGGTGTGTGCGTCGACGCCGGAGAAATACGAATCCGTCTTGGATCGACTACCCGGCCTGGCCAGCCTGTACAAGACGAGTCTGCCGCGCCGCGAGCTTGCGGCTGCCTGGCAGCTGGGGCTAACTTCCCTGTCCGGCGGCGGCATGGTTCATGCGCCGAGCTTGTTGGCACCGCTGCGGCGGCACAATCGAGCAACCGACCAGAATCAGGTCGCGGTGACTATTCACGACGTCGTACCGTGGACGCACCCGGAGACTCTGACACCACATGGAGTCACGTGGCACAAAGCTATGGCCAAGCGGGCTAGAAAGCACGCCGACGCGATCATCGTGCCGACCCACGCCGTGGCGCGCGCGCTGTCTGAGATCATAGACTTCGGTGACCGAATCCGTGTGATCGGGGGGGCCGTTAGCAGCGAACTGCGCTTGCCGATGAACGCGGATGCTCGTGCCGCTGAACTGGATTTACCAGACGAGTTCATTTTGACCGTCGGCACGCTGGAACCGCGCAAAGGGTTGACCTCTTTGATTAGCGGGCTAGGTCTGCGCGGCTCTCCCGACCTGCCGTTGCTGATCGTCGGGCCGCAAGGCTGGGGTGACCTGGATGTCGCCGCGGTGGCCGACGAGGCGGGGCTTGCAGAAGGGCGTGTGCGGGCACTGGGCTTCGTCACCGACTCCGATCTCGCCTTGATTTTGTCCCGTGCGACCGTGTTCGTGTATCCGAGCCAGGCGGAAGGATTTGGACTTCCGCTACTCGAAGCGATGAGTTTCGGCACGCCCGTGGTGCACAGCGACGCCCCCGCGCTCGTCGAGGTTGCCGGAGGCGCCGGCATGGTGGTGGCACTCAACGACCTCACCGGGTATCCCGAACGACTGGTAGCAGCCATCGCGCGCGTACTCAGCGACACGGATTGGAATACCGCTCTACGGCTGAGGGGTCTGGACCGGGCGAAAGCCTACAGTTGGCGGGACTCTGCCGAGCGAGTCTGGCAGTTGCACGCGGACTTGTAGCACCGATTTGCGTCGCATACCGATGACCATCAGTAGGACGCCAGCAGAAATCAGGTAGGCTCCCAAAGGTTTCGTCTAATCACGGGCGCGCCGACCTCTGGTGTAGCACTGCGGCACTGGGCTGTGGACGAACCGCTCAAGACCCATGGGGCTGAACTAACATGACCCGATATCTGATCACCGGCGCCACCGGCATGCTGGGAAGCGACCTGCGGACGGCCTTGGCCGGCCGCGAGGTGACGGCTCTCGGCCGGAGCGATCTCGACGTGACCGACCTCGAAGCAGTCAAGGCTGCCGTCGCCGGGCACGATGTCATCATCAACTGCGCCGCCTACACCAAGGTCGATGATGCCGAAATGCATGAAGATGAGGCCTACCAGGTGAACGCGGTGGGGCCGTGGAACCTGGCGGTGGCGGCATCCGCTCTGCAGGCGAAGCTCGTGCAGATTTCAACGGACTACGTCTTCGACGGCAGCGCGACCACGCCCTATACCGAGAACACACCGCACAGCCCGATCTCGGCCTATGGCCGCACCAAGGCAGCCGGCGAAGAATTCGTGCAGGTGGAGAACGGCGCGCGCAGCTACATCGTGCGCACCGCTTGGTTGTACGGCAAGAACGGACCGAACTTCGCCAAGACCATGCTCAAGGCCGCTGGCACGCGCGACACGCTGAACGTCGTCAACGACCAGGTCGGCCAGCCCACCTGGACGGTGGACCTAGCCGCGCAGATCGTGCTGCTGCTCGACTCCGACGCACCCGCTGGCATCTACCACGGTACGAACTCCGGTCTGGCGTCGAAGTTCGACCAGGCTCGAGACGTATTCGCCCTGGCCGGACTCGACCCCGAGCGTGTACTGCCGACCGACAGCTCAGCCTTTGTGCTGCCCGCACCGCGGCCGGCCTACTCGGTACTCGGCCACGCCAACTGGACTGCCGCCGGGCTCGCACCGATGCGCAGTTGGCAAGACGCTCAAGCCGAAGCGTTTGCCTCCGGAGTTTTCGAGACAGCATGATCACTCTGCGGGTAGTCATCGACCAGATGGTCGCCCCGGTTCCGGGAGGTATCGGGCGTTACACCGAGGAACTCACCCGCGCGCTGATCGCAACGGCACCGGCCGAGTGTGACGTTGAGGGCATCGTCTCGTCGTCGACCCCCGCACAGTATGAAATCATTGAGGTCGCCCTGCCGGGCCTGGCCAACGTGCACAAGACGAGCCTGGCCCGCCGGGAGCTGGCCACAGCCTGGGCTCTTGGCGTGACCGCGGCGTCGGGTACCGGCCTGATCCACGCACCAGGGCTGCTTGCCCCACTCCGCCGTCACAACCGGGGGGACGACGGCACTCAAATCGCGGTGACGCTGCACGACGTGCTGGCGTGGACGCATCCGTCATCGCTGACCCCGACGACAGTGGCCTGGACCAAGGGCATGCTCAAACGCGCCCGCAAGCACGCCGACGCGATTGTTGTGCCGAGCCACGCTGTGGCGCGGCAGCTGACCGAGATTATGGACCTGGGCGACCGGGTGCGCGTAATCGGCGGCGCCGTGGGTCGGCGGCTCGTACTGCCGGCCATGCCCTTGGTGGAGGAGCGCCTGCAGGCGCTGGCGCTGCCGTCGCAGTACATTCTGACATCAGGGTCGCTCGACCCGCGCAAGGCCGTCACGGCGCTGATCACGGCGCTCGGGCTGCCCGGAGCACCGGACCTGCCGCTGATCGTGCTCGGACCAGACACCTGGGGCGAACTCGACCTGGCCTCGGTCGCCGATGAAGCAGGACTGGCACCGGGGCGCGTACGCGCCCTGTCGGGGCTGAGCGAATCCGACCTCGCTGTCGTGATTGCCCGAGCGAGCGTGTTCGTCTACCCGAGCCTCGAAGAGGGCTTTGCGCTGCCGATCATCGAGGCCTTCCACTTGGGTACGCCGGTCGTGCACTCCGACGCCCCCGCCCTGCTCGAAGCCGCCGGCGATGCTGGCATTGCCGTCGAGCGAGCGGCCAAGGGATACCCTGAACGGCTTCTTGACGCCGTGGATCGAGTTCTCGGCGACAGCGCGCTGCGGGGCCGCCTGCGCATCGTTGGCGGCGACCGGTCGCGGGCCTTCAGCTGGCGCGACTCCGCCGAGCGGGTCTGGCAGCTGCACGCGGACCTGTAACCCCTGACTATTCAACGGCCGACTCGCAACGACCTGACGCACTGGTATCCAGCCGTTGTCTCGCACCACGCAAATGCGGCGGCGACTACTGTGCGGGGGTGGCGGTGGGTGCCGGGGCTAGGGCTGCGGCGACCATTGCCTGGATGGCGACGTAGTCGGGGTCCTCGGGGTCGATACCGTTCTCAGGAATCAGGGGCACCGAGATGACGGGCAGTCCCTTGGTCTTGGCGGCGAGGTTCACGAAGTAGCCCAGCATGCCCTGGGGAACATCTGTTTTGATGACCTCAGTGCCTGCAGCAGCGATTCCCTGAAATTTAGTCAGCACATTTGCTGGGTTGAACTGGGCAACCAGCGCTTCTTGCAGTTGGGTCTGGCGTCCCATGCGGTCGTAGTCGCTGGTCGTATGCCGAGACCGTGCGTACCAGGTGGCGGTCGTGCCATCCATGTGTTGGGGGCCCACCTCGATCCAGCCCTCAACTTCTTTGAGCTGCTCGTCACCGCCGATTGGAAGCCGTTCAGACACCGTGATGTCGACGCCGCCGAGAGCGTCGATCAGGTCGGAGAATCCCTGCATGTCGATAAGAACGAAATACTGAATGGTGAGTCCTGTGATGCCCTGCGCTGCCTCGAGCGTGGCCTGGATACCCGGGGAGCTACCCTCGGCCACAGCGTTGGGATAGTACTCCGGCCGTTTGAGCTCGGCCTCGGTGAAGATGGAGTTGAGCATGCAGGCCGATACGTCGCATCCGTCGATGGCGCCGTAGCCCTCTGGGTACAGGGCGCCAAGCGAGGACCCGGCCGAGAACGGCGCGTCCTCGAGGTTGCGGGGCAGGCTGATGGTTGTAGCCTGGCCGGTCGTGGCGTCGATGCTGACCACCGACAGGCTGTCGGGTCGCAGACCGAGGCGATCAGCTCCGGCGTCACCACCGAGCAGCAGGATATTGTAGCGGCCATCGACCGGCGGTTCGCTCGGACCGGCGACGAACACGGAGGAGAGGAATTCGCTCGCCGACGTGGCGACGAAGGCGCCGTAGCCGGCGGTTCCACAAACCACGACCATGAGCGCAGTCGAGAACGCGGCGATGATCGGGCGGGCGCCCGGCGCGGCGCGACCCAACCTGATCAGGCTGAGGGTGTTGAGCGTGAGCACGAGCCAAGTGACCGCATAGAACGCGAGCACCGCGGCCGCAGCCCACAGGCCGATCGTGCTCGTGAACACGCGAAGCACGACTGCCGGCCACAGCAGGTAGACAGCGCCGGCGATGATCGCAGCGGTGATCAGTGTGAGGGTGGCACCGAGGCCGAATCGGCCGAGGCGGCGATTGCCGGCCAGCACCTGCGCCGAGCCGGGCAGAACGAAATTGAGTACGACAAGCCACCACGCACGCGTCGTCATGATGCGTGCGGAGCCGGAATTCGGGTGCCGGATCGGGTCTGTCACACGGCCCTGGTTTGTCACACTGGTCATAATCGCGTTTGGAGGTCCCGGTTCTTCTGCTCGACCAAATCTGCGAGTTGCACGGAATAGTCTTCGAGTTTGATGCGCAGGGTGTCATCGCTCGTGGCGAGAATCTTGATCGCGATCAGCGCGGCGTTCTTCGCCCCGCCGATCGACACCGTCGCAACGGGCACGCCTGCTGGCATCTGCACGATCGACAGCAAGGAATCGAGGCCGTCGAGCAGCCCGAGCGGAACGGGTACGCCCACCACGGGCAGCGTCGTCATGGCGGCGAGCATGCCGGGCAGATGCGCCGCTCCCCCGGCTCCGGCGATGATCACCTTGAGGCCGCGGGCCTGCGCGCTGCGCCCATAGTCAAGCATTTTCTCGGGCGTGCGGTGCGCCGAAACCACCTGAACCTCGTGCGCGACCCCGAAGTCCTTGAGGGTCTGCGCTGCGGCGCTCATGACGGTGAAGTCCGAGTCGCTGCCCATCACCAAGCCGACCAGCGGCGCGCTAAAGCTCGCAGGCACGCTGGATGTCTCGATATTGTCTGGCACGCAGATGATCCTATTGCTCACTGCTGAAAGATTTGTGCAGTGGCACGCGCTTGGTAGGCAACTTCGTCGAGATCGTCGCCGCTTGCCGTGACATGGCCCACCTTGCGGCCGGGCCTCGATGCCTTGCCATAGTTGTGCACTTTCACGAGCGGATGCTGCGCCAGGCCCGCCTCATATCGGTCACCCAGCGAGCCTGACGCGGGCCCGCCGAAGATGTTCACCATGACCGTCCACGGGTCCCGGGCACCGGTCGCACCGAGCGGCAGGTCGAGCACCGCCCGCAGGTGTTGCTCGAACTGGCTGGTCGTGGACCCGTCGATCGACCAGTGACCGCTGTTGTGCGGGCGCATCGCCAATTCGTTGATGAGGAGGCGCTCATCCGTTGTTTGAAACAGCTCAACGGCAAGCACCCCGGTGACGCCGATGCCCTCGGCCACGGCCACTGCGATGTCGGTGGCGACGTCGGCGAGCCGACCCATGGAGTGGGGCGCCGGCGCGATGACCTCGGCGCAGACGCCGTCGCGTTGCACGGTCTCCACGACCGGCCAGACCGCGATTTCACCGCTCGGGCGCCTGGCGACCACTTGGGCGAGTTCACGGCTGAAGTGCACGAGCTCTTCGACCAGCAGGGCGCCGCCGTTGCCATCTTCGGCGAGCGCCTGGAACCAATCATCGACGTCGTGTTCGTGGCTGACCACGCGCACGCCCTTGCCGTCGTAGCCGCCGCGGGCGGTCTTCACGACGGCGCGGCCGCCGTGGTTGGTGAGAAATTCGGCGAGCCCGGCGACGTCATCGATGCGCGCCCAATCCGGCACCGGCAGACCCAGCTCGGCAAGCTTTTCGCGCATCAGTAGTTTGTCTTGCGCGTACAGCAGGGCGTCGGGTCCGGGGTGCACCGTGATGCCCTCGCGCACGAGTTCGCGCAGAATCTCCTGGGGCACGTGTTCGTGGTCGAAGGTGATCACGTCAACGGTCTTCGCGAAGGCGAGAACCGTGGCCAGGTCGCGGTAATCACCGACGCTCACGGCCGCGAGCGCGGCGGACATACCATCGGCTTCGGCGAGAACCTTCAGCTCGATGCCGAGGTTCACGGCCGCGGGAATCATCATGCGGGCGAGCTGGCCCGCTCCAATCACACCGACGGTCAGAGCCATCTGTTCACCATTTTCTCTGCAAGCGTTCAGCTAAACCCATGTCTTAACCCAGCCCGAAAATTTCGTAACGCCATAGACTTCGAGACTTGAGTGCTTTGTACCCCACTTTACCGAACGTCGAACGGATGCATGTCGATCACCCTGAAGCAGCGCCTGCTCAGCTTTCTGAGTCAGGGCCTCAAGTTCGGTGCCGTCGGTGCACTGGGCTTCGTGGTGGACTTCACGGTGTTCAACCTGTTGCGCACCACCGTGCTGGATTCCGCCGATGTACACGCCGGCCCCATCTACGCCAAGGTCATCTCGACGGTGCTGGCCATTCTGGTGAACTGGCTGGGCAACCGGTACTGGACTTTCAGCAAGAACCGCCAGGACCACACGGCGCGGGAGGGCCTGGAATTTCTCGCGGTGAGCCTCGTGGGCATGGGCATTGGCATCGCCTGCCTGTGGTTCAGCCACTACGTGCTCGGCTACACCAGCGTTCTCGCCGACAACATCTCGGGCAACATCGTCGGCCTGCTGCTCGGGGCAATATTTCGTTTCACGCTCTACCGCTACTGGGTGTTTGCACCGAGCCGGAGCGGAGCGCCGGCATCCGCTGGTATCGCTCTGGTCAGCACGCGCACCGGGGCGATTCGGTTAGCGGCGACCCCAGAACGCTGACTCTGCAGAGGGGGCTGACTGCTCCTGCCGGCGGGAGCTCATGACGGTGCTCGCCTTTTCCATGAGGTCGTGCAGCGTGCTCTGCACGAGGTCGACGTTGGGAACGTCTGTCAAGACCAGCGGATGCTCCAGCCCCGAATTGATCAGCACCGTACCCGAGTGAAACCCGGCCTGTACCCAGTTCTGCCGCACGCTCACGTCGTAGCCGCGACTGTGCAGTAGCTCCTGGCGGGTGCGCACGAAGAATCCGTGGCGAAAGATGATGCGGCGGGTGGTGATCGTGTAGCGCTTGGTGAGCCAGGCGGCGAGCGGCAGCAGCCAGCCCAGTACGGCAAGCGCGATGGCGCCGCCGAGCACAGCGGCGTTCTGCCACGGCTCCGCCATGTTGCCGAAGAAATACCCGGTACCGCCGGCCAGGGCGAACAGGAGCAGCGTCGGCCAGACCAGCACGCGAGCGTGCGGGCGCAGGCGAGCGATGACCTTTTCGGGCCGGCTCTCTCGGGCATAGCCGGAGGATTCGGTCTCGTTGGTCTCGCCCTGCGTTTTCTTCTTCATTACTTCTATTAATACCTCAGGTGGGTGACATCGCCGGCGGCGACAGACCGTTCCTCGCCATCGGCCTGATTGACGACGGTCAGCCGGCCGCCAGCGTCAATGCCGGTGGCGGTGCCGATTAGGTCGGTGCCGCCGGGCAGTTCTACGCGCACGACACTGCCGAGCGTGCCACAGAGCTCGGAGACGGCGGCATGCAGGTCGCTCTGGACGGCGTCGCCGTTGGCTGAGGCAAACGCCCGGTACAACGTGACGAGCTCGTGCAGGTAGGCGGCGAGCACCTGATCGGGGTCGGGCGCGGTGCGGGTGACCAGCAGCAGCGAGGTGGACGTGAGGGTGGGCAGGTCGTGTTCGTCGAGGGAGAGGTTGAGACCGGCGCCGATGATGATGCCGGTCCCGTCGGGCAGCAGCTCGCACAGGATGCCGCACACCTTGTAGCCGTCGATGAGCACGTCGTTGGGCCATTTGAGGGTCGTGTCGTGGCGGGGGTCCTCGGCCTCTTTGACCCCTTCGACGGGCTTCATGTTCGCCTCGACGACTTTTTTCACGGCGCGGGTCATGGCGGCTCCCGCCAGCAGGGGGAACCAGCCGAAGGCGTGGGGCGGCACCTTCGGTCGCACGAGCACGGAGATGGCCAGGGCTTTGCCGGTCGGGGCCGACCAGACGCGGCCGAGCCGGCCACGCCCCTGGGTCTGGTTGTCGGTGACGATGACCGAGAGGTCGGGCCAGGCGGCGGCATCCGCCGTGGCTTGTTCTTTGAGCACATCGTTGGTGGAGGTGGCCTCGGAGCGGTACTCGAACCGGCTCACCTCGGTACGGCTGAGCGAAAACTCCATGGTGGCGACCCTCTCGTCGGCATAACTCCTGCAATTCTGTCGAATCTGGCCTCAAAACACCTATTTCGAGCTGTTTTTGACCAAATTGCAGGAGTTATGAACGTGGCGGAAGAGTTTTAGCTGGCCAATGGACCGCTGGAGGGGGGAAACGTGCAGTGTTGGCCGGCAAAGTTGTGGAACATCGTCAACGGGGACCGTGCGGGGGGTGCCGGTAGAGTGAAATGGTGACTGACAAGACGCCCGCCGCGGCACCCGACCTGTATACGACGGCGGGAAAACTCGCCGACCTCAAGCTGCGTTATCACGAAGCCGTGACGGCCAGCGGGGCGACCGCCATCGAAAAGCAGCATGCCAAGGGCAAAATGACCGCCCGCGAGCGCGTCGACCTGCTGCTCGACCAGGGCTCTTTCGTGGAGCTCGACGAGTTTGTACGACACCGCACCGTGGCTTTTGGCATGGAGAAGAAGCGGCCATACGGCGACGCGGTCGTCACCGGAACCGGCACGATCCACGGCCGCCAGGTGGCCGTGTACTCCCAGGACTTCACCATCTTCGGCGGGTCGCTCGGCGAGGTGGCCGGCGAGAAGATCATCAAGGTGATGGACCTCGCCCTCAAGACCGGGGTCCCCATCATCGGCATTCTCGATTCTGGCGGAGCGCGCATTCAGGAGGGCGTCGTAGCCCTCGGCAAGTACGGCGAGATCTTTCGCCGCAATACGGCCGCCTCCGGTGTCATTCCACAGATCTCGATCATCTGCGGTCCGGCCGCGGGCGGAGCGGTCTACTCCCCCGCTCTGACCGACTTCGTGATCATGGTCGACAAGACCAGCCAGATGTTCGTCACCGGCCCCGACGTCATCAAGACCGTCACCGGCGAAGACGTCGGCATGGAAGAGCTCGGCGGAGCCCTCACCCACAACAAGGTCTCCGGCGTCTCGCACTACCTTGCCAGCGATGAGCCCGACGCGCTCGACTTCGCCCGTGCCCTCTTGAGCTACCTGCCCGACAACAACCTGGCCGAGTTGCCCGTGTTCGACAGCGACGTGGAACTCGAAACAACGGATGCCGACCGTCGCCTCAACACGATCATCCCCGATTCGCCCAACCAGCCCTACGACGTCAAGACCGTCATCGAGCACATCGTGGACAACGGCGACTTTCTCGAGACGCAGCCGTTGTACGCGCCGAACATCGTCGTGGGGTTCGCCCGGGTCGAGGGCCGCTCCATTGGAATCGTCGCCAACCAGCCCAACGCCATGGCCGGCACCCTGAACATCGAAGCCGGCGAGAAGGCCGCACGCTTCGTACGGTTCTGCGATGCGTTCTCCATCCCCATCCTCACCCTCGTCGACGTGCCCGGCTTCCTGCCCGGCACCGACCAGGAGTGGACCGGAATCATCCGCCGCGGCGCGAAACTGCTGTACGCCTACGCCGAGGCCACCGTGCCGCTCGTCACCGTTATTCTGCGCAAGGCCTACGGCGGCGCGTACATCGTGATGGGCTCCAAGCAGCTCGGCGCCGACACCAACCTGGCCTGGCCGACCGCGGAGATCGCTGTCATGGGCGGCCAGGGCGCCGTGAACATTCTCTACCGCGCCGAGATCAAGGCGGCCGAACAGGCCGGTGAAGACGTCGCAGCGGTGCGCACCCGCCTGGCCAACGAGTACACCTACAACGTGGCGAGCCCGTTTCTCGCGGCGGAACGCGGCGAACTCGACGGCATCATCGAGCCGGCGGCTACTCGGGTATCGGTCATCAAGGCGTTGCGCGCTCTTCGCACCAAGCGGGCGAACCTGCCCGCCAAGAAACACGGGAACATTCCGCTGTGAAGACATCCCATACCGCGATGCCGGCTAACACCGCGCGGCCGAAGCCGTCAGAGTTCGATCCGTCGGAGCTGGTTTTTGTGACCCACCGTGTCAGTGCTGTCGAGGTGTCGGCGGTGACCGCCATCATCCGCGGCCTGTTGCGGGAAGAATCCGACGAGCGCCGGGCCGCGCCGGAACTCGGTCAGAGTGCCTGGCAGCAAAACCAGCGCCCTATTCGGGTGCCGGTGCACCCGGGCGCCAACCGCTGGCGCGGCTTCACCGGCTAATGCGTGCATCCACCGGTGCGTCTGTCCTCCTAAATGCCGACTGTCAGCATGAGTTTGATAGTGCAGACTAGTAAGGCTCGGTGACGCTCTTGGAGTGCCACCACCGATCATTCGCTATCTAGGGTAAGCGAGCGAATGTGTTGGGGGCGGGAACGGATGGCATTCGGGTTGTCGTCCTTTCTCGAATAATCGAAAGGGGATCAGCTTCGGCTGATCCCCTTTCGCGTATGCCCCGCCTGACGCCGTCAGCCTCAGTCGGAAACGACGCGCGCGACCTTTCGGGGAATTTCTATCCACAGGTCTACTTCTTCTTCACCGGACGAGTCCGGTCCGAGGGCGCTCACGGCCGGGTCAGGGCTGCTCAGGCCCACCACGGTGACCGCGATGGTCGCGCTGTCGGCAGATGTACGAGCAATGATCCTGTCGGCCGTGGTGCCGCCGATGGCGGTTGCCAGGGTGTTGAGCACGATCTCCAGGGGGGATCCGCTGAGATCGTCTATCCCGCCTTCATCGAGCAGGGTGACGCTCGCACCGCGTCGACGGGCGGCCATGACCTGTTCGCGCACGGCGTTGTTCAGCAGACGCCGCCCACGGATTTCGTCGCGAATTGCTGCTTCGAGTAGTCGGCACTCCTGCCGGTCGTCCTCACTGAGATCGCCATCGCTTTCGCTGATGCGCCGCAGCATGGGCATGGCCAGTCGCATGGTTTGGGTCAACCGCACCTGGCGCTCATAAAGGTGGGCCTCCTGAGCGGCATGCCATCCGCTCGCCTCCCGCTCGGCCCTTCCATACTGGCGGGCATCCCGGTTGGCCTTCACGAGTGCTCTCGACAGCAGCACGGCCGCGACGACCCAGACCACGCTGCCGATGACGCCCAAGTGCCCCAGCTCGCCAACACCGGCCCAGACGACACTGTGCAGCACGAGCGTGCCGACACCCAGCAGGGCCAGCTGCGGGCGTTTGCGGGCAGCAGTGATCGTCATGAGGGTGCCGATCGCGGCCACGTACCAGGTTGCATACCCGAGCGTGCCGGAGGATCCGTCGAGCTGGCTGCCCACGATCAACGGAATCGCCACCGAAACACCCACGTTGAACAGGGCCAGCGGCAGTGACATGCGCATGGAGCTGCTAGTCCAGAGACTCGCGACCGTCGCCACGACATACAGGCTCATCGCCGCCAAAATCGGCGTTGCCGACGCCGGCTGGTCGAGCGAATATACGCCGAGCAGCACATGGTAGCCCGAGAAGAAAGCGGCCACGATGAGCGCCAGGGTGCGAGAAACAACCACGGAACCGGCCATCATCGGGTGCCCGCGTCTCGCCCGGACGACGAGCCCCTCGCCTCGGCCGACGGGTCACCGCTCACCTGGTTTGGCGCGTCGGGCCGCGGCCAGGTGAGGGTGATGGTCGTGCCGTGGCCCAGGCTCGTGCGCAGAACGGCCACGCCACCGGCGGTGGCCACTCGGTCATGGATCGACACGCGCAGCCCCAGCCGGCCGCTGGCGACGCTGGAAACGTCGAAACCGCCGCCGGTGTCGCTGATGCAGATGATGCATCCGCTCTGGTCGTCACCGCCCACCGTGACGGTGCGCGATTGTGCGGGACCCGCGTGCTGCACGCTGTTGACCATGGCCTGCACGCTGGCCGAGTAGAGCGCCTCTGCGGCGTGCTCGGGAAGAGTGAGGCCGGCCACGCACAGCTCGGTCACGGTGAACATTCCGGTCGCCATCGCGGCGGAACGAATGCGCGCCGCCAGCTGGCTGACGCTGACCGCGGCATCATCGACGTTTCGTTCTCCGCTGGCCACCTGCAAGCGGATGATGGCGCTGCGCGCCATAGCGGCGGCCAGCTCGGCTCCCTTGGCATTGCGCACGCCTGCCGCCGAGAGCAGCGTCGCAAGCACACTGTCGTGCACGATGGAGTCGACCTCAACCCGTTCCACCTCAGTCGCGTGATGTCGCACCGCTACGGCGTATTTGGCGAGTGCGTTGGACTGGGCAGTATCGACCCGTGCTGTGGCCTGGCGCAGTACGTAGATGATGATGAGCACCGTTCCGCCGAGCAGCATGGCGTAGAAAGTGTCGAGCACGGCGACCAGGTTCTCGGCCTCGCCGCCGGAGGGCAACACCCGCAGGAGCCCAAAGGTGGCCGGAGTAATCACGGTGTAGACGACCGCCCACGCCAAGGGCAGTGCAATTGCCGCGCACGAGGTGGCGACACCGCAGAGGTACCAGAGCCACGGTTTACTCTCGAGCACCGCGGTGGGATCGATCATGAGTGGCGGCCATACAAAAAGTGCGGCAAGATACACGGCCGCCACTGCGCCCGCAGCGGTACGGATGCCCTCCCGGGTCAGCGTCGCAGTGACGAAGATCACAATCACGAGTGCCAGAACGATCGCAATGGGCACGGCCGCCGAAGCTTTGCGGCTGTCCAGTTGCTCGAGCATGACCGGCAGGGTCTGCAGGGCGAAGATCACGGCCACGGCGGCCACCGACCGCGACAGCACAATTTCGATCTGGGCGCGGCTGATCGGGTTGCGCGGCTGCCGCGCGCGGTCGAACAGGCTGCCGTCGACCTGGAATCCGTCGTCACCGACCTCGGTGAACGGTTTAGTTGCCGTGAAGACCAGGGCACCCTGGCGGTTCTGGTCGCCCTCGCGGGCGGCCCGTTTAGACACCGCGGTCAGCTTCGGTGGCGTCGAGCCCGGGCAGGATTCCGTCTTCGACGGCGCGACGCAGCAGGTCGACCTTGGTCGGAGCGGGACGCCCGACCTCGACATACTTCACCCGAATGCGGTCGAGGTATTCGCGGGCGGTGGAGTGCGCAATACCGAGCTGCATGGCGACCATCTTGAGCGGCAGTCCCGAAGCATAGAGGTGCAGCACGTCGCGTTCGCGGCGACCGAGCTGCGCCTTGGCGAAGTCGCGGTCGGCGTCGATGGCGCTGGCCCACTCGAGGTTGTTGAGCACATCGCCTCGAGCAACGGATGCGACGGCTGCCATGACGGTGGTGGTCGGGGACGACTTGGGAATGACTCCGGCAGCGCCGGCAGCAAGGGCTTCTCGCACCGAAGCGACGCGGTCGGCAATGCTGTGTACAAGCACAGCGGAGCCGGTGGTCGCCGCCAGGTGCACGTTGTCGGTGACGAGAGACCCGTCGCCGAGCGAGAGGTCGAGCACGATCACGTCGCAGGCGCGCCCGGCGAGGCCGTCGACGAGTCCCTGAGCGGTTGCTGCAGCAAACAAGACTTCGTAGCCGGCGTTCTCGCAGGCGGCTTGCAAGCCCAGTCGCACCGACTCATGGTCGTCGACAATTCCGACCCGAACGGGGGCGTCGGGGGGGATGGATGGTGCGGAATCAATAACTGCGTGGCTCACGGTAGGGCTGCCTTTGGTTTGTCTGGTGTCAACGATAGCTATTTGCAGAGCAGTGCGACGGCCTCGACGTGGTGGGTATTGGGAAACAGGTCGAAAGCACGCAGGTTCTTCAGCTCATACCCCTGCGTCCGAAACAGCGCCACGTCACGGGCGAGAGCCACGGGGTCACAGGCTACATAAACGATTTGTTGTGGTGCGAGGGCGACCAGCTGGTCGACGACGGCCTTGCCGGCGCCGGAGCGCGGCGGGTCGAGTACCACCGTCGCGGCGGCGAGACGGGCCCGTTCGGAGGCATCCGCCTCGCGCAGCAGTCGTTGCAGAAAACGGTCGACCCGTTCGGCTTCGGCGGTCGCGCCGGCCCATTCCTTGAGGTTGCGAGCGGCGAAAGCGACCGCTTCGGGGTCGCTCTCGACCGAGGTGATGCGGGTTGTCGGGCCGAATTTATCGCCGACGGCCGCGGCAAGCAGGCCAACACCGCCGTACAGGTCGAGGTTGGAGGCGCGCGGGTCGAACATGGCGGGGTCGATGATGTTCTGCACCGCGTGATAGAGGGTGTCGGCAGCCATCGAGTGCACCTGCCAGAAGCCCGAGCGGTCTAATTCGAACTCACGGTCGGCGACGATCTCGTGAATGAGACCGTGCGGCACTCGCTTGGGCTTACCGTTCATATCTTTGGCGGAGACGAGCACCTGCACGTCGCCCTTGCTCGGCGCGACCAGGTCGACTGTCGCAGCGTTGTGGAACAGGGTGTCGAGCGGGGCGCGCAGTTCGAGCTCGTGCTCGGCAAGCGGCAGATCATCGACCGGGATGACGCGGTGGCTGCGGGCTGCGTACGGGCCGATGGTTCCGTCTGCGGCCACGTGCAGACTGACTCTGGTGCGCCATCCGGTGCCGTCCATCGCGTCGCCGGGGCTGGCCTTCGCGCTGACCGCGACCGGCTCCACAACGACATCAGTGCTGATCCCGGCCATGCGCTGCAAGGCATCGGAGAGCACCCGGCGCTTGAGTTCGCGTTGAAAGCCGAGCTCGATGTGGCCGAATTCGGCGCCGCCGGCGCGGTCTTCGGGGGCGCGATCAACGGATGCCGCACTCCAGATGTGCGGCTGACGTTCGGGGGCTTCGTCGAGGACGGTGACCGTTTCGGCGCGCCAGAAGCTCTTGTGATTGGCCTCGGTGAGGCGGGCGCGCACCCGTTCACCGGGAAGGGTGTCGCTGACGAAAATCACGCGCCCCTCGTGACGGGCGATGAAGATTCCCCCGTGGGCGACGTTGGTGATATTCAGTTCAAGCTCGTCGCCGACACTCGCCGAGGATGTCGGCTCAAAGGCCTGGGGCTGGTGACTCGTGTTGCTCATCTAATGATGATCCCACACCCCCTCGCCGACTGTCCCTCCTGGCCTGCTTGAATAGACGCTCACCCTTCGTCGAAAGGACCGCATGCGCCTCTACCTGGCTTCCACGTCTCCGGCCCGCCTCGCCCTACTGCGCGCGGCCGGCATCGAACCCGTCCTGATCAACCCCGACGTCGATGAGGCTCGGGTCGTCGCCGAAACCGAGGCCGCGGTGGGCTCGGCTCTGGAGCCGCGCGTGCTCGTGGAACTGCTGGCGCGCGCGAAAGCGGAAGCTGCGGTATCCGCTTCGCTGCCGAAGCCGCTGACCGGGCTGTTGCTGGGCGGCGACTCGGTGTTCGTGCTCGACGGCGTCATCTACGGCAAGCCGCACACCGCTGAGGCCGCTCGGGAACGCTGGGAGCGCCAGCGCGGGCGCACGGGAACGCTGTATTCAGGGCACTGGCTGATCGAGGTCGCCGATGGCGTGCCTGGCCGGGCGATCGGCGCGGCCGTGGCGGCCGAGGTGACCTTTGCCGACGACCTCGACGACGCCGAGCTCGACGCCTATGTCGCCACCGGGGAGCCTTTGTTTGTGGCAGGCGCATTCACCATTGACAGCCTCGGCGCTCCCTTCATCACGAGCATCGTCGGCGATCCATCCACCGTGGTGGGGTTGTCTCTTCCGACGCTGCGGCGGCTGGTGCGCACTCTGGGGCACGAGTGGCCGACCCTGTGGAATCGCCCCGGAGCACTGTAATTGTAGGCATTCACAATAATCTGCCGGGTCTTTTTGTGGGACAGAACCAAAAGGGATGCGACGACGGGCAATAGGCTAAGTGATTGTGTCACTCATAACGAAGGTCCTCATCGCCAACCGAGGCGAGATCGCCGTTCGGGTCATCCGTGCCGCGAAAGACAGTGGAATTCTTTCTGTCGCCGTCTACGCCGACCAGGATCGCGACTCTCTTCATGCCCGCCTGGCGGATGAGGCGTACGGTCTCGACGGCACCACCAGCGCCGAAACGTACCTGGTCATCGACAAGATCCTCTCGATCGCCCGGCGTTCCGGCGCCGACGCCGTGCACCCCGGCTACGGCTTTCTGGCCGAGAATGCCGACTTCGCCCGCGCCGTGATCGGCGCAGGCCTGACCTGGATCGGGCCCTCTCCCGAAGCCATCGAGCAGCTCGGCGACAAGGTCTCGGCCCGCAAAATTGCCGAAAAGGTCAACGCCCCCATGGCGCCAGGCACGTTAAACCCCTGCAGCGACGCGGCCGAGGTACTCGCCTTCGTTGACGTGCACGGCCTGCCCGTGGCGATCAAAGCTGCCTTCGGTGGTGGCGGGCGCGGCCTCAAGGTGGCCCGCACCCGCGACGAGGTCGCCGAGATGTTTGATTCAGCCACCCGGGAGGCCATCACAGCTTTTGGTCGCGGCGAATGCTTCGTCGAGAAGTACCTCGATTCCCCCCGCCACGTCGAGACCCAATGTCTGGCCGACATGCACGGCAACGTCGTCGTCGTGTCGACCCGCGACTGCTCGCTACAACGCCGGCACCAGAAGCTCGTCGAAGAAGCTCCGGCTCCGTTTCTCACCGATGCGCAGCGCGACGAGATGTACCGCGCTTCCAAGGCCATCCTCAAGGAGGTCGGCTACGTCGGTGCCGGCACCTGCGAGTTTCTCATCGGCCAGGACGGAACGGTGTCGTTCCTCGAGGTCAACACTCGCCTGCAGGTTGAACACACGGTCTCCGAAGAGGTCACCGGCATCGACCTGGTGCGCGAGCAGTTCCGCCTCGCCGAGGGTGGCGAGCTCACCTACGGTGACCCCGTCGCATCCGCTCACTCGTTTGAATTTCGTATCAACGGAGAGGATGCCGGCCGCGGCTTTCTGCCAGCGCCCGGCCCGGTACACGTGTTCAAGCCCGCGGGCGGTCCCGGCGTGCGCGTCGACACCGGCGTTCAGTCTGGTGACGTGATCAGCGGATCGTTCGACTCACTTTTGGCCAAGCTCATTGTCACCGGCGCGACCCGCGAGGAAGCCCTCGAGCGTTCGCGCCGGGCTCTCGACGAGTTCGAGGTGGCCGGCCTGCCCACCGTGCTGCCCTTTCACCGCAAGGTCGTGCGCGACCCTGCCTTTGCGCCGACCGACGGCAAGCCGTTCACCGTCTTCACCCGCTGGATCGAGACCGAGTTCGAGAACGACATCGAACCGTGGAGCGGCAGCATGGAAGACGCCGTCGGCCAGCAGAAACGCCACAGCATCGTCGTCGAGGTGGAGGGGCGGCGCATTGAGGTCACCCTGCCCACTCGACTGTTACCCGGCGGCGCAAGCGCCCGCTCGGTCGGCCCAGCCCCGAGGCGTCGCGGCGGCCTGCACTCCGTCGACACCGCCACCGGAGACGCCGTCACGGCGCCAATGCAGGCGACCATCATCAAGCTGCTCGTCGCCGAAGGTGACACCGTGGTCAAGGGAGACCTGCTGCTCGTACTCGAGGCCATGAAAATGGAGCAGCCGCTCGTTGCCCACCGTGACGGCACGATCGGCAACGTTGCCGCTATCGTCGGCGAAACGGTCTCCTCTGGCAGCGTTCTGCTCACGGTCTCCGACGCCGCCTAGCTTTCGCCGTCGCCGCCTAGTTTTCGCCGTCGCCGCCTAGTTTTCGCCGTCGCCGCCTAGTTTTCGCCGTCGGCTGCGGGTTTTCGACAGCCTGCGCATGCGTCGTTGACGAGGTTGGGGGCAGGGCATCCGCTCCCACGGCCCACCTCGAAAACTAACCGATGAAGTCCAGAGCTAGAGGACGATGTGCATGGCGCGCGCCGCATCCGTTATGGACCCGGTCAGGGAGGGATAGACCGGGAAGGTGCGTGCGACTTCGTCGACGGTGAGCCGGTGCTCGACGGCCAGGGCGAGCGGAAAGATGAGTTCGCTGGCCTTGGGGGCGACGATAACGCCCCCGATGACCGTGCCGCTGCCGGTGCGGGCGAACAGCTTCACGAAGCCGTCCTTGATTCCCATCATTTTGGCCCGCGGGTTTTGCGAGAGCGGCAGCTTGTAGATCTCACCCTGGGCGAGCCCGTCTTCGATCTGCTTCTGGGTGTAGCCGACGGTGGCGATTTCGGGCTGGGTGAAGATGTTCGCGGCAACGTTGCGAATCTCGATCGGATTGACGGTGTCCCCCATGGCGTGGAACACCGCGGTGCGGCCCATCATCGACGCCACGGATGCCAGGGGAATCTCAGTCGTGCAGTCGCCGGCTGCGTAGATGTTCGGAATCGAGGTGCGCGCGACCCGGTTGACCTGGATATGTCCGGAGTCGGTGATCTGCACGCCGGCCTGCTCGAGGCCGATGTTGGCGGTGTTCGGAATGGAGCCGACGGCGATAAGGCAATGGCTGCCTTCGACCGTGCGTCCGTCTTCGAGCATGGCGACGACGCCGGTCTCGGTGCGCTCGACCGAGGAGGCCCGCGACTTGGAGAGCACGATCATGCCGTTACGCTTGAAGACGTTTTCGATGACGTTCGCGGCATCGGCGTCTTCTCCGGGCAGAACCTGATCACGGCTGGAGATGAGAGTGACCTTCGCGCCGAGGGCACGGTAGGCCGAGGCGAACTCGGCGCCGGTGACGCCGGAGCCGACCACGATGAGGTGTTCGGGAATGGCTTTGAGGTTGTAGAGCTGGGTCCAGGTGAGGATGCGCTCACCGTCGGGTAGCGCTGACGCGAGCACGCGGGGGCTGGCACCCACAGAGACGACGACAGTGTCGGCGTCGATGCGGTCGAAGTCGGTGGCAGTTGAGTCGCCGGAGGTGGCGACGATGATGCCGGTGGTGCCATCGAGACGGCCGTGGCCCTGAACATAGCGCACGCCGGCACGAATGAGGGTGGCCTTCATGTCTTCGGACTGCTGGCGAGCGAGGGCGAGCAGTCGTTTATTCACGGCGGCCAGGTTGATGGCTACCTCGGGGCGCAGGGGCTTGCCGGTTTCGCCGCGCACGAAGAACTGCACACCGAGGTCGGTCGCTTCGCCGATCGAATTCGAGGCCTCGGCCGTGGCAATAAGGGACTTGGAAGGGACGACATCCGTTATCACGGCGGAACCGCCGACTCCGACGCTTTCGATGAGGGTGACGTCGGCACCCTGTTGTGCTCCGGCGATGGCCGCTTCGTATCCGCCGGGCCCACCGCCCAGTACTGCGATGCGTTGCTTGCGTTCGAACTCATAGGCCATGTACCTATTCTCTCAAGGCGCGCAGTTCCCTCCAAACCGGTTCATCGACCGCACAGTCCGCATGACCGTCGAAAAGAGCGAAATTGAGCCGAATATTCGTCTCGGCGCTCGTTCGGCGCGCCGATGAGCAGAATTCGCTCAGAATCTCCGTGCCCGAGGCGGGGGTTCTAGAGTAGTCAAATGTTCACGAACGAGATCAACCCGTTAGACCTGCCCGAAACAGATCCGTTTGAGGCAGCACAGTCGGCCGCCGCGGAGATCGCCGGCATCACGGGGGTTCCCCGACACGACATCGCTCTCACGCTCGGCAGCGGCTGGGCCAGGGCCGCCGACCTGATCGGCGAGACCACCCACACAGTGGCCGCCGCAGACATCACCGGGTTCAGCGCTCCCGCCCTGGCCGGCCATGCCGGTACCCTGCGCTCCATTCTTCTTCCGAGCGGCAAGCGCGCCCTCGTGATCGGTGCCCGCACGCACTATTACGAAGGTCACGGTGTACGCCGGGTCGTGCACAGCGTGCGCACGGCGGCGGCGACCGGAGCGACGACGATGATTTTGACCAACGGGGCCGGCGGCATCCGTGAATCGTGGACGCCGGGCACCCCGGTGCTCATCAGCGACCACATCAACCTGACTTTTGATTCTCCGGTCGAGGGCGCGAACTTTGTCGACTTGACCGACCTGTACTCGAAGCGGCTTCGCGATCTCGCCCGCAGCATCGACCCGACGCTCGACGAGGGCGTGTACTGCCAGTTTCGCGGGCCGCACTACGAGACCCCGGCCGAAGTGCAGATGGCCAAGGCGATCGGCGGTCACATCGTGGGCATGTCGACCGCGCTCGAGGCCATCGCGGCCCGGCAAGCCGGAATGGAGGTGCTCGGCCTCTCGCTCATCACCAACCTCGCCGCCGGCATTCAGAAGACGCCGCTCAGCCACGGCGAAGTCATCGAAGCCGGCGCGCTGGCCGAACCGGTGATCAGCGCGCTCCTCGCCCGGATCGTGGCCGCGCTGTGACGGGCTCCGACCGGCCCGACGCTGGCCATCCCGATAACACCGACGACCGGCCGACCGAGCGCACCGGCGGTCGCCATTCCGGCCCGCCAGCGGATGCCGCGCCGCAGGTCACGCCGCCAGCCACCCCGGATGCCGCGCCGGCGGTTCTCGACGCGGACACAGCCGATGAGTTGCGCACTCCGACCCGCGCCCTGCCGATCACGCACAACCCCGACGACGCCTCCGAACCCACGGTCGCCATTTCGACGATCATGCACGACAGCGACGACGCCGGCTTCGAACCGACCGTTGCCATTTCGACGATCACGCCTGGCAGCGCTGAGAGTGATGACGTCGACGAGCTTGCGACTGCGCCCGTGGCACACGAGACACCCGAGACCTCGACCGATCGCACCGTTGCGCTGCTGCAGACCGCGCGGGCCTGGCTGAACCAGGATCCGGACCCGGAAACGCAGGCGCAACTTCGCGTTCTGATCAACGCCGTCGACGACGGCGATACCACGGCCCTGTCCAATCTGCACTCGCGCTTCGACACCCGGCTCGCATTCGGCACGGCCGGGCTGCGCGGTGAGATCTCCGCCGGACCGAACCGCATGAACCGCGTGCTGGTCTCGCAGGCAGCGGCCGGCCTCGCGACCTACCTGCGTCGGCGTGCTGCTTCTGGCGTCACGCCGTCGGTGGTCATCGGCTACGACGGACGCAAGAACTCGCAGGTCTTCGCAACCGACACTGCGGCGATCATGGCTGGAGCGGGGGTGCGCGCCATCCTCTTGCCTCGTCTGCTCCCGACACCCGTACTCGCCTTCGCGGTACGGCACCTCGACGCGAGCTGCGGCGTGATGGTAACCGCCTCACATAATCCTGCGAACGATAACGGCTACAAGGTCTACCTGGGCGGCGCGAACAATGGCGCGCAGATCGTCTCCCCCGACGACTTGGCCATCTCGACCGAGATTCTGCGCGTTGCCGCCGACGAACACGTTCTGCACCTGCCGCGCGGCAGCTATGAAACCGCCGAGGAAGACGTCGTGCACGCCTACATCGCGGCGACGGCCGGCCTCGCCCACAGGCCCCGCGCGCAGGTCAACGCGGTGTACACCGCGATGCACGGCGTGGGTTGGGACACCACGCGTCGGGTGTTGGAGAAGGCCGGATTCGATCTGCCGACCCTCGTCGATGCCCAGATCGCACCGGACGCCGCTTTTCCAACCGTCGCCTTTCCGAATCCGGAAGAACCCGGAGCGCTGGACCTGGCCTACGAGAGTGCGCGCGAGGTGGGCGCTGAACTCATCATCGCCAACGATCCGGATGCCGACCGCCTCGCCGTGGCCATCCCCGACCTGTCCAGTGCGAGCGGGTACCGCCGACTCAGCGGCAATGAGGTCGGCGCGATTCTCGGTTGGCGGGCGGCGGCCATGGCTCCGGCGAACGATCCCGACGCTTTGCCCACCGTCGATGCCGGCACCCTGGCCTGCTCGATCGTGTCGTCACCGGCACTGCATGCGGTCGCGGATGCCTACGGCCTGCGCTTCACAGAAACCCTCACCGGCTTCAAATGGGTGTCGCGGGTGCCCAACCTGGTTTACGGGTACGAAGAAGCGCTCGGCTATCTGGTCAACCCGGGTACCATCCGCGATAAGGATGGCATCTCGGCCGCGGTGGCGCTGCTGTCGCTGGTGAGCGATCTCAAGTCGGAGGGAACGACCCTCGCCGGCTATCTCGACTCGTTCAGCGAGAAGTTCGGGTACTTCGCCTCCGGACAAATCTCGGTGCGGGTCTCTCAACTCTCCACGATCGCCCTGGTCATGACGCGCCTGCGGGAATCCCCACCCACCCACGTCGGCCGTATTCGGGTCGATGAAATCGACGATTTTCGGTGGGGGCTGGGCGAGCTGCCGCCGAGCGACGTGTTGCGCATCCGCTTGACCGACGGGTCACGCGTGATGGTGCGCCCGAGTGGAACCGAGCCAAAACTCAAGGTGTACATCGATACCCGCTGCACGGTCGGCACTCTGGTGGAGCGCCGTTCTGCCGCGCAGGCCGCCCTCGACGAGCTCGATCGGGGCATGCGGGCGCTGATCGCCTAGGTGAAGCCTCCGGTGCGGCGTGGGAAGATCCGCTCGCCGGGCCCACCTTTTGACCGTGGGCCCAGTTTATAAGCTGGGCCCGCGGACGGGGCCCGGGCCCCGTCCGCGACAGCGGTGGGCTGGAACCCGAAACGCGGGGTTCTAGGAGCCCAGAGCGATGTCGAGTTTGACGACCAGTTCGTCGACATCGAAGTAGTTGTTGATGACGATGACGTCGGCGTTGGTCTTGCCGATCGCGTCGACCAGCTCAGACGAGGTCAAAATGACCTGGGCGTCGGCCGCGGCGGCGCGCACGCCGGCGACATCGGTAGCCAGCACACTCGCATCGATGTCGAGGCGTTCGAGCGCGCGCTCCGTATTGACTTTGAGAATGGCGGAGGTACCCAGGCCGATACCGCACATCACGACGATCTTCATGAGGCAGTCCGCTCGAACACGCTCTGCACGAACTCGGCGTTGGTGGCGCCGGCCAGGGCCGGAATCACCGTCGGGTCGTTGAACACGTTGGCGAGTTCGGCGACGAACTGCAGGTGGTCGTCGGCACCGGCAACGGCCAAGCCCACGATCACGCTGACCGGGTCGTTGTGGGGGTGCCCGAAGGTGACCGGCTCGACGAGGGTGACGACGCAGAGTCCGTCTGTGAGAACATCCGCTCCCGGGCGGGCGTGCGCGAGCGCCAGGCCGGGCGCGATCACGATGTAGGCACCGAATTCGCGAATCACCTCGATCATGCGCTCGGTATAAGCGGATGTGGCGGCACCGGAACGCACGAGGGCGTCACCGGCCGCCGTGATGGCGGCCGGCCAGTCGTCGGCGTGCGCACCGATCGTGATGGCGTCAAGCGGGAGATGCGGCAGGGACATGATTCCTTCGGTTCTGCGGGGTGGTGCTTGGTGCGCTGGCGCTTTGGATCAGCCAGCGTCAGGCGTCGCCGAAGCCGGCTTCGATGGCCTCGACCAGCTCTTCACGGTCTTCCAACGGCAGGAACGCCGCGTGGGCTGCGTTGAGCTGGAAGATCTCGAGGTCGCCGACGTCGTAGCCGAAGGCATCGGCAAGCAGGGCCAGTTCCTGGGTGAGGGTGGTGTCGCTCATCAGACGGTTGTCGGTGTTGACGGTGACCTTGAAACCAAGCTGGTAGAGCAAGTCGAACGGGTGGTCGAAGAGTTCCTCGCCCCAGGCGGCGACCGCCCCGGTCTGCAGGTTCGACGAAGGACTCAGTTCGAGCGTGATCTCGCGATCGCGCACCCACTGGGCCAGCGGGCCGAGGGTGACGAAGGTGTTGTCGTCGTCCTGGCGTTCGATGGTGACGTCTTCGGCAAGTCGCACGCCGTGGCCGAGGCGCAACGCACGGCCGTCGAATAGGGCGCTGCGAATGCTGTCCAGGCCGTCGGCCTCGCCAGCGTGCACGGTGACCGGCATGAATTCGCGGGCGAGCAGGTCAAACGCTGCGCGGTGGTTGCCAGCTGGAAAGCCGGCTTCCGCGCCGGCGATGTCAAAGCCGACAACGCCGTCGAAGCGGTAGCGCACGGCGAGTTCGGCGATCTCGAGGCCGCGGTTCGCGTGGCGCATGGCGGTGATGAGCTGGCCGATGCGAATGCTGCGGCCTGACTCTTCGACGTTCTCGATGCCGGCTTCGATGCCGTCCTGCACGGCTTCGACGACCTCGTTGAGGGTGAGGCCGCGGGCCAGGTGCTGCTCGGGAGCCCAGCGCACCTCACCGTAGATGACGCCATCGTCGGCGAGATCCTCGACGAATTCGCGGGCGACCCGGCTGAGTCCCTCGCGGGTCTGCATGACCGCGGTCGTGACGTCGAAGGTCTTGAGGTATTCCACGAGCGAACCAGCGTTGGACTGGTCGGAGAACCATTCACCGAGCGCGTCGGCATCCGTCGTGGGAAGCACGAATCCGATGGAGTCGGCCAGTTCGATGATGGACTGCGGGCGCAGGCCGCCGTCGAGGTGGTCGTGCAGCGAAACCTTGGGCAGGGTGTTGATGCTCGTGCCGCCGCCGGGCATGAGGAATTCCTCGATCACAGTCATACGAACAAGCTCCTCGTTACGGGGGGCGGCTGTGAACTACAACCGCGCGCTCAGCTTATCGGAGCGGCTCTGGGCGGACCATGAGAAATGCGGCCAGCGGAATCGTCGATGCTCTCGGGCGCGTCGGCGACCCGCCGCAGCGCTCGGCCGCCTGACCGCGCAGCCGTGAATCCGCCGCAGGCCTCGGCCGCCGCGTGACTTCCACTCTCCAAACGGGGTTGGATGGAGCTCTACGACAAACGGGAGCCCCATGACCACGCGCGCCAAGCACCTCCCCGACATCCAGGTTCCCGACCTGCACGGCAAGCTTGCCGTCGTCACGGGCGCCAACAGCGGCCTCGGATTCGGCCTCACCGGCCGCCTCGCCCGCGCGGGCGCCGAGGTCATCCTCGCCGTGCGCAACGAGGACAAGGGTGCAGCGGCCGTGAGACGCATTCGTGAGCAGACCCCGGAGGCGAGCGTCAGCATCCGTCGTCTCGATCTGGCTTCGCTGTCGAGCATCGCCAAATTCGGTGCGGAGCTCACGAAAGAAGGGCGCCCGATCGATATTCTGCTCAACAACGCCGGCATCATGATGCCACCGGTGCGCGACGAGACCGAAGACGGCTTCGAGCTGCAATTCGGCACCAACCACCTCGGCCATTTCGCGCTCACCGCTCACCTGCTGCCGCTGCTGCGCGCCGCCACAACGAGCCGGGTCGTGAGTCTTTCAAGCCTGATCGCCCGCACCGGACGCCTCGATTTCAACGACCTGCACGGCTTGCGCTACCGGCCGCACCGCGCCTACGCGCTCTCCAAGCTCGCCACGCTCGTGTTCGCGCGCGAACTCAACCGGCGCAGCGTCGTCGGCGGCTGGGGTCTGCGCAGCATCGCCGCGCACCCGGGTGCAACCGTCACGAACCTGCAGATCACCGGACCCACCCACAAGGGAGCCTCGGCCCGGGTCTTCCTCGCCGTCAACGAAGCCACCCACCACATTGGCTGGATCTGGCAGCAGATCGACCAGGGCATCCTGCCGGCCCTCTACGCGGCGACGAGCCCGGCAGCGGCCGGCGGCGGCTACTACGGTCCCGGTGGATTCGGCGAACTCACCGGCGCCCCCGCGCCCGCCAGGCTGCCCCCGCGATCGCTCGACGAAGCGGATGCCCGCCGTCTCTGGTCGCTGTCCGGGGAACTCACCGGCGCCACCTTCCCGGCCGTGTAGTTTCGCTGTTGATGACTTTCACGAGCACCCGCGCCAGGCGCTTCCGAATGATGTGGTCGTTGGCTTCCACGCGGTGCATGGTGACGTGGCGCATCCGCTCGATAATGGTCATGCTGCCCTGCGCGATGAATGCGTCGAACGCTCCGTAGATCACGTCGACCGGCACCGTCAGGCTCGCGATGTCGCTCACCACGGTCTGCGATTCGATACAGTGCTCCATCGATTTGATGAAGGGGGTCCAGGTCTTCTCGGTGAGTTCGAAGATGCCCTTGGGCAGCAGGCGCGACATGATCGCGGCGTTGGCGAGCGTGAATTCCTTGTTGGCGCGCAGAAAATCGTAGGCCCGCAGGTACGCGCTGACCCGCGCCCTGACCCGCGAATCACCGATGTCGCTCGGTGAGACGTAGACCGGCGGCCCGACCAAGACCACGCGTGATACCGTGCCGCGACCGGCCAGACGCCGCCAGAATGTCGCGACACTGCCGTGTCTCTCCATCGCCGCGTAGCGCGTACTGATCAGGCTGCCCAGCGAGTGGCCGACGAGCACGAACGGCTCGCGTAACTTCAGCGAGCGGATGGTCGCGGCCAAGGCCCCGACATGATCCTCCAGTCGATACTGGCAACCGATCGGCGCCGGCGACTGACCGAAGCCCAGAATATCCACGGCAATCACGCGATGGTTCGGCGTCAGCAGCGGAATCACCTCGTAGAAGGTGATCGAAGACGATGCGATGCCGTGCACCAGGAGGACGACCGGGCCGGTGCCGGCATCCGTTGCGACGTGCAAAAGTGGTGGGCAGGACCGACGCGTCGTGCGCATCCGTTCCGCCCACCAGGACATGCGCTAGGTATCGTCGCGCAGCGTGGCCTTCAGGTCATTTTTAGCCTCGGTCGCGTTACGCTCGGCTTCAGCATGCTTCACGTCGCCCTCGGCCTGCTTCACCTTGGCATTGGCTTTAGCCTCGTCGACCTTGTCATCGATGCGGTCCTTGGCGTCGTCCACTGCTCGACCGATCTTCTTGCCGGTGGCATCGAGTGCATCCTTGGCATTGTCGACGAATCCCATGTTGTCCTCCTGATCGTGTGAGCGGTTGGGTTGAACCGCGTATTCCAAGACCATACTTCGGGGGCTGGGCGCCGAGTCCCAATTGTGATCCGACTCCCAGACTGCCCCCAGACACTGCCCCCACAACGCTCGGTACGGTGAGGTATGGGACGAACGTGGGGTGTCATCGCGGTTCTTCTGACGGCCGTGTTGCTGGCGGGGTGCACGGCAAACAGCGGCAGTTCCGTGACCACGGATTCGTCGGGAAGTATCTCCAGCGGGGCTGTTCCCGCTGAGGGTGACAAGGCGGGCGACGGAAGCCTGGTCACCGGCACCACGGGCGCTGTGAAGACCACGAACCGCGACGTCATCACCACCGGATCCATGTCGATCACGACCACCGACCCGGTCGCGGCAAGCGAAACCGCCGTCACCCTTACCGAACAGGCCGGCGGACGGGTGGACAGCCGCAGCGAAAACCCGGCCACCGACATCCAGCCGGCCAGCGCGCACCTCACCCTGCGCATTCCGTCCGACGAACTCGACCGCACCCTGGCCGATCTGAAGAAGCTCGGCACCCTCAACTTCGTGACACTCACCGCCGAGGATGTGACGCAGCAAAGCCAGGACCTCGACGCCCGCATCACCGCGCTCACCACCTCGGTCGACCGGCTGCTCGCGCTGATGGCCTCCGCCACTACGACAGCAGACCTGATCAGCATCGAAAGTACGCTGTCGAGCCGGCAAGGTGAGCTGGAAAGCCTGCGGTCCCAGCGCGACTTCCTCGCTGACCAAATCGACTACTCGACCCTGCAACTCGACCTGGTCTCGGAGGGTACCGTCGCCGCGGGCGGCCCCGACAACTTCTGGACCGGCATCACCGCCGGCTGGAGCGCCCTCGCCGCAGCCCTCGGCGGCCTGCTGATCGGCCTCGGAGTGGCCCTGCCCTGGCTCGTCGTGCTGGCGATTTTTGGGGCAATTGTGTTGCTTATCGTGCGGTTGTTCACACGCCGGCGCAAGGCTGCATAGGCTTGACTATGTGACCGAGTTTCTCCCTGCGCCAGCCCTGCTCGAAACGCCTCCGGCAGCGCCCGTTTCCCTACCCACAAGCGACCAAAACGAGCCGCTGCTCTCTGACCAGATCCTGGCGGGCATCCGTTCGCGAGCTGCCGGTTACGACCGGGCCAACACGTTCTTCTCCGACGACCTCGAGGAGCTCGTCGCCGCCGGTTACCTGCGTGCCCTCGTGCCGATTCGGTTCGGCGGACTCGGTCGAACCCTGCAGCAGACTGCTCGCGCGCAGACCCAGCTCGCCGCGCATGCCCCGGCCACCGCTCTCGGGGTGAACATGCACCTGATCTGGACGGGAGTCGCCGCGAGCCTCTACGCGCAGGGCGATCACTCGCTCGATTTTCTGCTCGAGGAGGCCGGCCGCGGCGAAATCTTCGCCTTCGGCGTGAGCGAACCCGGCAACGACCTCGTTCTCTTCGGCTCGACAACGGATGCCATCCCCGAGCCAGACGGCGGCTACCGGTTCACCGGCACCAAGGTTTTCACCTCACTCTCCCCGGCCTGGACCCGGCTCGGCACCCTGGGCCTCGATTCTTCCGACCCGGGCGACCCTGCGATCGTCTGGGCGTTTCTCGATCGAGCGGATGCCGGCATCCACTCGAAAGACGACTGGGATACCCTCGGCATGCGCGCCAGCCAGAGCCAGAGCACTGTGCTGGAGGGCGCACGCGCACGCCCCGACCGGGTCGTGCGCAAGCTGCCGGTCGGCCCGAACGGCGACCCGCTCGTGGCCGGAATTTTCGCCAACTTTGAAATTCTGCTCAGTGCGGTGTACACCGGTATCGGCCAGCGGGCGCTCGAGCTCGCAGCCCTGGGCGCGCACCGACGTACATCGCGCAAGAACGATGGGCGCACGCACGCACAGGATCCGGTGGCACGCTGGCGGGTGGGCGAGCTCGTCATCGCGATGGACGGCATCTACCCGCAGATCGACGCCCTCGCTCGCGCGGTCGACGAGCAGACCTGGCAGGTCGGTCCGGCCTGGTTCGCCCAGCTGTCCGGGCTCAAATATCGGGCCACCCAGAACGCCAAGTTTGTCGTCGATACCGCCGTGCAGGTCGCGGGCGGCTCCGCCTTCAACGCAGGCTCCGAACTCGCGCGGCTCTACCGCGACGTGCTCGCGGGTCTCTTCCACCCCTCCGACGCGGACTCCGCGCACGCGACCGCCGCCGCATCCGTTTTGGGACCCCTCGATGTGCGCACCTCATGAGTTTTAGCAAAACCACCGCCATCTCACTCGACCACTCCGGCTACACCCGGGCAGTGCTCGATCTCACCATGCGTCTCGCCGAGGTCATCTTCACCGCCGGTGCCGGCGCCGAAGATGCGACCGCCGCGATGATCGCGCTGACCCGCGCGTACGGGCTCAAGGGCACCGACGCCAATATCACGCACACAACCATCACGCTCACGCAGGAAGATGTGTTGACGCACGAGTCGATCATTCGCAGCCGCAATGTGAAGTACCGCACGCTCGACTATTCCAAGCTCACCGCGACGTCGGAGCTGATCGCGGACATCATCGAAAAGCCGATCGAAGTCGCCGAAGCCCGAAAAATTCTGGCGACGATCGTGAGCTCCAAGCCGCAGGTACCCAAGCAGTGGCGCCGCGTCGGCTGGAGCCTCGTCGGCGCGGGCGCCGCCGTGCTCATCGGCGCCGGCCCGACCGTGATCATCGCCGCGTTCGTGGCAACCTGGATCATCGACTGGATCACCTCGGTACTCGACCACCGCCAGGTTCCTCTGTTCTATCAGACCGTCGTCGGCGGCGCGATCGGCCCGATCATCGCCGCAATCGTGCGGCTGATCGATCCCACAGCGAACCCCTCGCTCGTAGTCGTAGCGACCATCATCATGCTCCTGGCCGGAGTGACAACCTTCGGCGCCGTGCATGACACCCTGTCGGGGTTTTATCTCACCGGCACCGCCCGAATGGTGGAGGCCCTGCTCATCACGGCCGGACTGGTCACCGGAGTCTCCGGTTCCGCGCTGTTCCTGGCTCGCTTCGGACTGTTGCTCGAGATCGATTCGAACCCGATCGTGACGCTCGCTGTCTTGCCGGTTCTGCTCGTGGCAGCGATCGTGATCGTGATCGGGTTTGCCCTCGCCGTGCAGGTACCGTGGCGTGCGTTCTGGGTGGTCTGCGTGCTCGGCGCCCTCGCCGAATTCTTGTTCGTCGCGGCCTTGGCCGGTGGATTCGGCCTGGTTGGCTCATCGGCGGCGAGCGCCCTCGGCGTCGGGCTGTTGGCCGCTGTCACCGCCCGCATCGTGCGTACCCCGCCGCTGGTCATCATGGTGACGGCTCTCGTGCCGCTGGTGCCCGGACTCACCCTGTTTCGCGGTCTGCTCATGCTCTCAGAAGGCGACATCAACGGGCTGCTTTCGCTCCTCACTGCGGCGGGTATCGCCATGGCCCTGGCGGCCGGCGCCCTGCTGTCGCAGTACATCGTGCAGATCGTGTGGGGCCCGGCACGCCGGCTGCAGCGCCGCTTCGTCGGGCCGCTCATGGCCCTGCCGGTGCGGCTCGGTCGGGACTCCACCAAGCGCATCTAGCGCGTTGCGGCATCCGCTTTCCCAGCGGATGCCGCAACGCCGCCGATCAGTTGGGAACGTCGGCTTCGCCGCCTGCTTCAGCGACGTCTTCCTCCACGAAACGGTACGGGATGGGCTCATCGGTTTCGCGCCCGCGCTTGTAGGTGCGGGTGATCGTTTCGGTGTCCTCGATCTCTTCGAGCACGATCACGTCCCGGTATTGCCCGTCGATATATTCCAGCTCCACCTCTGTTCCGGCGGCGATCGGGTTCGGTCCAAAGAGTACTGCCCGGTAGGTGGCGCTATGGCTCATGACGGTGACCTTTCAACGAGGTGAGGGTTTCGTAGAGCGTCAGCATACGACACACCGGCAGTGGGTGCACAGGGCTTCGGCCGAGTTGACCGGTTCTCACGCGACGCTCGCACGGTGAGATGACGTTTGCGGCAAATCCGCGTATTCTCAAGGTGACAGGGCCCCACGGCTCGGCGCGAAGGAGTACACAATGGCTGATAAATCACCGAAAAAGGATGCGACCAAGAAGGTTGCCGACAAGTCCCTCAAGGAAAAGAGGGCCGACAAGAAGGCGAAGTCTGAAGAGACCGCTTCCCGGGCCCGCAAGAGCTAGGTTTCAACCAGCGCATGGGGTGCCGCCACGGTCGTGGCGGCACCCTCTTTCTGCTCTGTCCGCATCCGCTTGAACAGGAGCAGTCATGACCCTGCCCACCGAAGACACCCGCGTGCTCTACCCGAGCGGCGCCATCGATACGCAGGCGACAGTGTTGCATTCCGAGCCGCTCAGCGACGGACGCGTCGCCGTGCTGCTCGACGCGACCTGCGTGCATCCGGTCGATGCGGGCTGGCCCGACCAGGGGCCCGATCTGGCGCTGCTGCACCACGGCGCGGCCTTCTGGCCGGTCGAGGACTGCATCGTGGGAGCCACCGACGGATCGGCACTCTACATCGGCGACGACATTCCGGTGGCTAAGGGAACACCCGGTTGGGCCTTCGTCGTGGTGCACGTGGTCGACGCGACCGGATTGAACGCCGGCGACACCGTCACCGTCGAGGTGGACGAAGGCCTGCGCGATGCCACGAGCGCCGGGCACACCAGTTGCCACCTGGCTTCGCTCGCCCTCAACGACGCCCTCGCTGGCCGCTGGAAGAAGGAGGTACGCACCGACGCCCTCGGCGCCCCCGACTTCGACGGGCTCGCCATCGACGAGTCGTTGATCGGGCCGAACGCCTCCGTCGACACCTACCGCCTCGGCAAGTCTGTGCGCAAGAAGGGATTCTCGGTCGACGGTCTCGCCGAGGCGCTTGCCTCGGTTGAAGCGACCGTCAACGCGACCCTCGCCGGGTGGGTGGGAACAAAGGCCGAGGTGCGCATCGACCGCGACGGTTATCTTTTGACCGATCGCCGCTATTGGGTCTGCGAGCTGCCCGACGCGAGCGTGCGCATCCCGTGCGGCGGCACCCACGTGACCTCGCTCGGCACGCTTGGCGCCGTGACCGTGACTCTCACCCTGCACGACCTGGATGGCACCGACATACTCACCATGAACACGTCCGCCACGCGCTAGCTTCGCGCATTCGGGGCAATGTGAGGGGCCATCAGCGCCTGAGGAGTAGCACTATGCATGGTGTTCAAGCGAGAGATTGCGCAATTCCTCCCATCGGCGCAGAATTCAGGGGTACCAGGTCAGAGAGGACCCGCCATGAGCACCGTCATTGACAGCCCCGAGGTCGGCAGCGCCGCAGCGGATGCGACCACCCCCGAGTTCTTCACCGGTTCCACGAACGACTTCTTCTCCTACGAAGATCTACTCACCCCCGAGGAGCGGCAGCTCGTGGCCGAGGCCCGAGCGGTCTTCGAGCGTGACGTGCGCCCGGTCGTGGCAGAGCATTGGAACAACGCGACTTTCCCGTTCGAGATCATCCCCGTGCTCACCGCCCTGAACTTGGTTGAACTCTGCGCGCGCGGCAACAACTTTCTGCTGCACGGCTTCATGACCCTCGAGCTCTCGCGAGTGGATGCTTCGATCTCCACCTTCGTCGGTGTGCACAGCGGCTTGTTCGCAGCGGCCATCGCCCAGCTGGGCACCGACGACCAGCGCGAACGATACCTGGACGACGCCATCTCCCTGCGCAAGATCGGTGCGTTCGCGCTCACCGAACCGGAGCACGGCTCCGACGTCTCCCGCAATATGGAAACGACTGCGACCCGGTTTGGCGACTCGTGGACCCTGAACGGCGTCAAACGCTGGATCGGCAGCGGAACCTTCGCTGCCAACGTGCTGGTCTGGGCGCGCGACACCGCCGACGACCAGATCAAGGGTTTTATCGTCAGCTCGGCCCTGGACGGGTTCACGGCCGAAAAGATCGAAAACAAGATCGCACTGCGCATCGTGCAGAACGCCACGATCACCCTGGACCACGTCGTGGTCGCCGAACGTGACCGCCTGCCGGGAGCCACCAGCTTTCGCGACACCAACCGGCTGCTCACCAATTCCCGGGTCTGGGTGGGCTGGCAGACCGTCGGACTGCAGTTCGCGACCTACGACTATGCGCTGCGTTACGCCCTGGAACGCCAGCAGTTCGGCAAGCCGATCGCGTCGTTCCAGCTCGTGCAGGAAAAACTCGTGCGCATTCTGGAGAACGCGACGACCTCGCTCGGCACGATGGTGCGCATCGCCCAGCTACAGCAGGCCGGCACGCTGCGGCCCGAACACGCCGCGATGGCCAAGGCCTCCGCCAGCGCTCGCATGCGGGAATCCGTGGCGCTTGGCCGCTCGGTGCTCGGCGGCAACGGAATCTCCACCTCCTGGGGCATGGCCCGCGTCTTCGCCGACGCCGAAGCGCTCTACACCTACGAGGGCAGCTACGAAATCAACACCCTCGTCGTCGGCCGCGCCATCACGGGTATCTCCGCGTTCCAATAATGCTCGAGCTCGGCCATCCGCTCGCCGAACCGTAACTTTCTCGCCAGTCGTGGCGGACAGGGTCACGCGGGCAGGGTCACGCGGGCAGGGTCACGCGGGCAGGGTCACGCGGGCAGGGTCACGCGGTGAGCATAACTCCTGCAATTTGCACGCTCGTCAGAATTGCACTGCGAATTCACGCGGAAGTCTGCACAGGGTCTGGAAAATTGCAGGAGTTATGCTCCGGGGATGGCGGGCACACCTGCCCCCATGCACTCTTCCGGAGCGATTCGTCCGAGAACAAGCCTTTTCGTGCAGAAAAGTTGCGCGGATTGTTGAACAATCATAGGCTTTCTGACAATCAGTGACCGTCGGTGCTGACTCGTATCCCAAAGAAGTGAGCAGCGCCCATGGCCACGACCACCACACGCAAACCTAAAAAGCTCAAGAACAAACACCGTGGGGCGCTGCTCGGGGCGATGTTTCTCATGGCCACCAGCGCGGTCGGCCCCGGATTCATCGTGCAGACCACCACCTTCACGGTGCAGCTCGGCGCCGCCTTCGCGTTCGCTATCCTGGTGTCGATCCTGGTGGACATCGCCGTGCAGCTGAACGTGTGGCGGGTGATCGGGGTAAGCGGCAGGCGCGCCCAGGAACTCGCCAACACCGTGCTTCCGGGTGCCGGCTGGTTTCTCGCCGCCCTCATCTGCATCGGCGGTCTCGTCTTCAACGTGGGCAACATCGCCGGAACCGGCCTCGGCCTCAACGTTCTGTTCGGCATCGACCCGAAGATCGGCGGGCTCGTGTCGGCCGCCGTCGCCATCGCCATCTTCCTGAGCAAGCGCGCCGGCGTGGCCCTCGACAAGATCGTGATCGTGCTCGGGGCCGTCATGATCCTGCTCATCGGCTACGTGGCCATCGTGTCGAAGCCACCGCTCGGTGAGGCACTCCGAAACACCGTTATCCCCGACAACATCGACTTTCTCATCATCACGACCCTCATCGGCGGCACTATCGGCGGGTACATCACCTATGCCGGGGCGCACCGCATGATCGACGCCGGTGTTTCCGGCCCTGACAATGTGGGCGAGATCACCAGGAGTTCGATCCTCGGTATCATCATCACCGGCGTCATTCGGGTGCTGTTGTTCCTGGCGATTCTCGGAGTCGTCGCCGGCGGCGTAGCGCTCACGAGCGATAACCTCGCCGCCGAAGCATTCCAGTCAGCGGCCGGCAACATCGGTCTCAAGCTGTTCGGTGTGATCCTCTGGGCCGCCTCGATCACCTCGGTGATCGGTGCCGCCTATACGTCGATTTCGTTCGTCACGACCGCCAGGACCTCGCCGCGGGTGCGCAGCATCGCCACCTGCGTGTTCATCGCCGTATCGGCCACGGTCTTCACCCTCCTCGGCCAGGCCCCGGCCACCCTGCTCATCATGGCCGGCGCGGTGAACGGGCTGATCCTTCCGGTCGGCTTCGCGGTCATCCTCTGGGTGGCGTGGCGCCGCCGCGACCTGCTCGGCGGCTACGTCTATCCCCAGTGGCTGCTCGTCAGTGGAGTCGCCGCCTGGCTGCTGACCCTGTACCTCGGCTACCGGTCGCTCGGCGGCCTCGTGCAGCTGTGGACGTAACGACCTTCGACCGGGCAAACGTCACCCCCGCCGAGGCCCGCGCACTGTTTCGCGAGGGCCTCGCCACGCCGACGGCGGGCTGGTCGAGTGGCTTCACCCAGGCCAACCTCATCATCGTGCCCCAAGAGCAGGCCTTCGACGTTCTGCTGTTCGCCGAACGCAATCCCAAGCCGTGCCCGATTCTCGGCGTGCTCGAAGCCGGGCAGACGACCGGCCCACTGCTGGTCGGCGGCGACATTCGCACCGACGTCGGCCGCTACACGGTTTACCAAAACGGTGAACTCGTCGACGAGCCGACCGACCTCTCGGCCTGGTGGCGCGACGACCTGGTGACGTTCATCGTCGGCTGCAGCTTCACCTTCGAGGCGGCGCTGCAGCGCGCGCACATTCCGATCGCGCACATCGAGCAGGGCCGAAACGTGCCGATGTACCGCACGAACCGGCGCTGCGCATCCGCGGGTAACATGGTGGGACCCCTCGTCGTGTCGATGCGGCCGATCCATGCTGACCGGGTAGCGGATGCCGCGCGCATCACCGCCCGCTACCCCGCCGTCCACGGCGCCCCCGTCCACATCGGGGATCCAGCCGAGCTCGGCATCCGTGACCTCGCCAGCCCCGATTTCGGAGACGCGGTGACGGTGGCCGACGGCTTCGTGCCCGTGTTCTGGGCCTGCGGAGTCACCCCGCAAGCGGCCGTGATGGAGTCCCGACCGCCGCTGGCGATCGGCCACGCCCCCGGCCACATGCTCGTCACGGACGCCCGCGACGCCGATTATCTGGTGCCGTAGCGCGCCGCTACGCGCGGGAATGCGCCTCGAGCAGCTGCTCCTCCGCACGGCGCAGGTAGTCGACCATGAGCGCGGCCGCCGCCTGGCGGTCCCCGGCCTCGAACCTGTCGAGAATGACGGCGTTGTCGTCGATGTAGGGCGCGTGAAAGAGCGGATTGGCCACCATCGAGTGGAACACCAGCCGCATCTCGGCGAGCACCTGCGTCATCTGCGCACTGAGACGGTCACTTCCAGTCAGCGCGACGACGCCCGCATGAAAGTCCTGATTGGCGCTCGCCATGCCCGGCACAGAACCGTTATCTCGGGCGGCCCGGGCGCGCGCGATCGCGGCGTGGAGGGCATCCGTTGTCGGGCTGGTCGACCAGGTGAGGGCCGCCGATTCCAGAAAGCGCCGCACCCGGTAGATCTCCCGGATGTCGTCGGCGGTCGGACGGGTGACGAAGACACCACGATTGGGGATGCGGGTGACGACGTGCTCGCGGGCGAGGGTGGCGAACGCCTCGCGCAGGGTGTTGCGGGAGACGCCGAGCACCTCGCAGAGCGGCTCCTCCGACAGCTTGGCACCGGGTGCGAGCTGACCGGCCGAGATGCGCTCACGCAGCATCGACGCCGCCCACAGGCCGGTTTCGGTGTGGCGCGCGTCGACGCTCTGGCGACGCAGGTCGGGCAGGATCTCGTCGAGGGTCATAGGCACAGCGTATCCATTCTCCGGTGCGGGTCAGGCTTCGATCCCCGCGACGATGGCGTTCACGGGCACGGCGTCGCCTTCCGCCACGAGGAGTCCGACGAGCGTTCCGGAGCGGTGCGCGACGACCGTCGATTCCATCTTCATGGCCTCGAGCACGAGCAGCGCCTCGCCTTCGACCACCGTTGCGCCGGCCTCGACGAGCCACTTTACGACGGTGCCGCTCATGGTGGAGCGCAGTTCGGCCGGGTCGGCTTTCGGGATCGACGCCACTACGGCAGCAGCGCCGCCCTGCGCGAGGCCGCCGAACAGGTTCTCTGGCAGGCCCAGGGCCACCCGTCGCCCGTCGAGTTCGATCGTGATGGTTCGGCGGCTGACCGCCGGAACGGCCGGGATGAGTGAGGAGTCAGCGACGAGCTGCTCGGCGAACTCTGTTTCGATCCAACTGGTGTACACGCCAAGCCGGTCGGGCCCGGTGAACGAGGGAAGGTCAACGACCGCCCGGTGGAACCCGAGCACGGTGGGGAGGCCCACGATCTCAAACTCGGCGAGCGCGCGGCGGGCACGTCGCAGGGCCTGCGGCCGGTCAGCGCCGGTGACGATGAGCTTGGCGAGCAGAGAATCGAATTGCGGGGCGACGGCATCCCCGGAACGGATGCCGGTATCCACCCGGATTCCCGGCCCGGTCGGCACGGTGAACGTGGTCACGGTCCCGGGTGAGGGCAGAAATCCGCGGCCAGGGTCTTCGGCGTTGATGCGAAATTCAAACGAGTGGCCACGCGACACCGGATCCTCCGACACCGGCAGCCCGTCTCCGGCGGCGATGGCCAGCTGGGCGAGCACGAGGTCGACGCCGGAGGTCTCCTCGGTGATCGGATGCTCGACCTGCAGGCGGGTGTTGACCTCGAGAAAGGAGAGGCTGCCGTCGTCGGCCAACAGGTACTCCACGGTGCCGGCGCCGACATACCCGGCCTCCCGGCAGATCGCCTTCGCCGAGGTGTAGATGAGATCGCGCTGGTCTGCGGTAAGAAAAGGGGCCGGTGCCTCCTCGACGAGTTTCTGGTTGCGGCGTTGCAGGGAGCAGTCGCGGGTGCCGACGACGATCACGTTGCCGTTCCCGTCGGCCAGAATCTGGGCTTCGACGTGCCGGGGCTTGTGCAGAAAGCGCTCGACGTAGCATTCGTCGCGGCCGAAGGCGGCAACGCTCTCGCGCACTGCCGAGTCGAACGATTCCTCGATGGCGTCGAGTTCCCAGACCACCTTCATGCCGCGGCCTCCGCCGCCGAACGCCGCTTTGATGGCTACCGGAAGCCCGTGTTCCTCGGCGAAGGCGCGTACCTGGGCTGCGCTGTCGACGGTACCGTTCGAGCCGGGCACGAGCGGAGCGCCAACACGCACGGCGATCTCGCGGGCCGACACCTTGTTGCCGAGCATTCGGATGCTTTCCGGGCTCGGACCGATCCAGGTCAGGCCGGCGTCCTGCACGGCCTGGGCGAAGTCGGCATTCTCGGAGAGAAAGCCATAGCCGGGGTGCACCGCGTCAGCGCCGGCCCGGCGGGCGATGGCCAGCAGTTTCGGCACGTTGAGATAGGTGTCAGCCGGGCTGTTGCCGCCCAACGCGTAGGCCTCCGTGGCCAGGCCAACGTGGAGAGCGTCGGCGTCGACATCGGCGTAGACAGCCACCGAGTCGAGCCCGGCGTCCGAGCAGCCACGAATGATGCGCACGGCGATTTCCCCGCGGTTGGCGATGAGTACTTTGTGCACGGTTCAGCTTTCGTTCAGGGTTTCAGAAGTGATGGCGAGAAAGCGGATGCGTGCGCCGGTGCCGAGTTGAGCCGCCTTGTCCAGGTCGGTATGCAGCACCACGCCGAGTACCGGGTAGCCGCCGGTGACCGGGTGGTCGGCGAGGAACAACACCGGAAGGCCCGAGGCGGGCAGCTGGATGGCGCCGGAGACAGTGCCCTCGCTCGGCAGTTCGCCGCCGCGCGCGCGTTCGAGGGCTCGCCCGTCGAGACGCAGGCCGATGCGGTTGGACTGCGCGGTGACGGCCCAGTCGGTGCGGTCGAAATCAGCGAGCGTGTCGGCGCTGAACCAGTCGGCGCGGGGGCCGGGAATGTAGCGCAGCACGGTCACTGCGGCCGGCGGGTCGACCGCGGGTTCAGCGGCACCGACCACGCTCGTTGGCGGAGCCGGCAGCACGCGCAGTACGGTGCCGGCCAGAAGCGGCCCCGGCCCGATTCCCGACATCGAGTCACTCGAGCGGCTGCCGAGCACGAGCGGCAGGTCGAAGCCGCCGCGTACGGCGATATAGCTGCGCACGCCCGACACGGGGGCGTCGAGGGTCAGCCGTTCGCCGACGTGCAGCGCGAACGGCGCGTCGGTGGGCACGACGCGGGGGGCGGCATCCGTTCTGTCGATCGTGATGAGAACCGATGCCCCTGCTACCGCGAGAACCTGCTCGGTGCGCGCGTCGAGCACGAGGCCGCCGAGGGCGTTTTCGAGTACGGCGGCGGAGGCGAGGTTACCGACCAGCCGGTTGGCGCGGCGCAACGCTCCGCGGTCGAGGGCGCCGGCACCGGCCACGCCAAGGTGGGCGAGGCCCGGGCGGCCGAGATCCTGCACGGTGGTCTGCGGCCCGGGTTGTACGACGACGAGGTCGGCCGGGAGGTCGACGATGTCGGTCCCGATGGCCGTCGGCGCGGCGCGCACAAACTCACGCACAGCGCGAAACTGTACCCGACTGCCGGGTTGGATGAGGGCCGGCTGGTCGCGGTCGAGGTTCCACAGGGCAGCATCGGTGCGACCGATCAGCTGCCAGCCACCGGGAGTGACCCGCGGATAGACCGCCGAGTAGGCGTCGGCGAGCGCCACCGAACCGGCCGGCACGGCCCCCCGCGGAGTACTGCGTCGGGAGACCCGCAGGCGGTCGTCGCCGACGAGGTACGCGAAGCCGGGGGCGAAACCGCCGAACGCGGCGGTCCACAGCTGCCCGGTGTGCGCCGCGATCACGCCGTCTGGGCCGAGGCCGGTGAGTTCGCCGACCTCGTCGAGATCGTCCCCGTCGTAGATGACGTCGATGGTCACGAGGCCCTCGTGAGCGCTGGCGACCGTGTACGGTTCGATCGCGCGCAGCAGCTGCGCAAAGCCGCGAGCGGATGCCGCCGAGTCGGCCGTCACCAGCACGGTTTCGGCGGCGGCGACGAGGTCCACCTGGCCGGGCAGCGGATACTCGCGCAGTGCTTCGTATAGCCCGAGCACCTCGCTGAGGCTGCCGAGCTGCACAAGCACGGCCCGGTCGCCGACCGGACGGATGGATCGAATATGGGTAGGCATCCGCTACACGAAACTAGCGATCGAAACGCCGGCACCCAGCAGCGCGGAACGCACCGCCGCAGCGAGGCGCACCGCGTCAGGGGTGTCGCCGTGCAGGCAGATACTCGTCGCCGGCACAGCGATGACCGAGCCGTCGATGGCCACCACAGTGCCGTCGAGGGCGAGGCGGATGACCTGTGCGGTCACCGCCTCGACCGAGTGCAGCACGGCTCCCGGCAGCGTGCGCGACACGAGACTGCCATCGGGGTTGTAGGCGCGGTCGGCGAAGGCCTCGGACACGGTGCGCAGGCCGGCGGCCCGGGCGAGGCGTTCGATCTCGCTGTTGGGCAGCACCATCAGCGGCAGCGTCGGGTCGACGGCGAGTACGGCGTCGACCACGGCCTGCGCCTGCACCGGGTGGTGAGCGATGGTGTTGTAGAGGGCGCCGTGCGGTTTCACGTAACGCACCGCGGTACCGGCGGCGCGCGCGAGGGCCTGCACGGCGCCGATCTGGTAGATCACATCGTTGCTGAGTTCGGCTGCATCCATCTCGATGAAACGGCGGCCGAAGCCGGCCAGATCGCGGTAACCGGGGTGTGCGCCCACCGTGACGCCGGCAGCGGCGGCCGCGGCGCAGGTCGCGCGAATAGTCGTTGGATCGCCGGCGTGGAACCCTCCGGCCACGTTGACGCTCGTGACCGAGGCGATGATGGCGCCGTCGTCGCCGAAGGTCCAGTTGCCGAAGGACTCTCCGACGTCGCTGTTCAAATCGATGGTTGCCATAGGTTCTATGCTGCCGTATCGGTCGGGTTTGTTAGAGCGGATGCCGATAACAGCGCATCCCAGGCGAAGGTTGCAAGCCAGTGCGAGGACATGAACTCCGGCGCCACGACGGCCGCGAGTCCGGCCCGAAGCAGGGGGTCCCTGGCGGCGTCCAGGGCCGCCACCGCCGGTGCCGACTCCGGCGTCTGGCCCAGGGCAGCGAGAATGCGCGTCACCTGTCCGGCGCGGGAGAGGTTCAGCCCGTGCAGGTGCACGAGATATCCGTCGGTCTCATCGGTGACCCGAAACGGGCGCACGATGCGCGAATCGGCCGTCAGGCGGGGCAGGAACGATGCGAACCAGGCTGCGAATTGCTCGGGCGCAAGTACTCGGCGCAGCAGGTCGGCCTCGCTCAGCCCGGCGGAGAGAAAGTCCTGGCCGCTCATTTCCCAGTCACCGGGCCAGTCGGCATCCGCGTGGAACCAGGTGAGGGACGCGGTTTCGCAGGCTAGAGCAGCGTCGGCGCGGTCGAGGGTTCGAAAAGCGTCGAGCATCAGGCCGAGCCCGAACGCCGAGTTGGTGTGCAGACCGTGACGCACCGGCCATTCGGCTTTTTCCACCCAGGCCATGAACAGTTCGGCCACGATGTCGACAATCGGATCGAGAGCGGATGCCCACCCACGAATCTCGGCGTCGGTCGACGCCGCGCAGGTGGCCGCGAGCCGGACCAGCCAGGCCCAGCCGTATGGTCGTTCCCAGCTGGGGTCGGCGAGCAGATACGCGCCCTCGACGCGCAGCTTCCCGGCCGTGAGGTTGGCGCCGATCGCCTGACGGAGGGCGGCGTCCCGCTCGCTGTCCAGGCCGTGCTCGAGCAGCATCACGCCCAAGGCGTGCATGTGCACGCAGGAATGCCAGTCGAAGGAGGTGTAGAAGGCCGGGTGAATCTGCTCGGGCGTTGGTCGGTCATCCGCTGAATGCGTCGTGTGGTGGGCCGAATGCGGATACGGCCTGGCCAGATTGTCGAGAACGATGTCGGCGTACGTCGGCGCCAGCCCACCCAGTAGCGCGGATGCGTCGAGAACGGTTGGTGCGTCGGGCATGGTGCTCCACTTCGTTGTGCGGTTGAGAAGCGAGAAAGTACATCAGGGCAACGTTGACGCCGAGCATGGGCACGCCGGTGCCGACCTGGGCCTTGATCACACCGTACTAATCCTTCATTTCCAGCAGGGCGGAGGGAACGAGGTTGAAGTTGGCCGCCAGGGGTGTGACCTGGGTGCCGCAGAAACCGGAAAGCATGCCAATGGCGCAGACGGCGGCCGGGTTGCCGGCGAAGATCTGCACGAGTACGAGCGAGCCGATCGCGGCGGTCATGATCGGGAATGCCGCGAAGGCATTGCCCATCAGCGCCGTGAACAGGAACATGCCCGCGCTGACCAGGAACACACCAATCAGTACGCGCATATTTCTCCCAGTAGCGCCCGCGTACCCGGGTGCGCCAAACAAACATGTGATCACCGGGGGTATCGCTCGCCATTTTTGAGCGGATGCCCGATCAGCGTTTTGCAGAGACTATTGAATTGTTGAACAATCCTACAAGCTTGGGCCGTAACTTCTACGGCCCCCAATCGCTCGATCGCGTCAAATCTAAGAGAATTCTCACGATTGCCTTGGTCCGGGCTTAGCTGCGGACGCCACACTAAGGAATGGATTGTCGATGGGAGGCCTCATGAACGCTCGCAGTATCTGGACTCGACCGCTGCTCTGGATCGCCGGCGCGGGGGTGGGGGCGGTTCTGCTCGTAGCACTGGCGTCGGTTCTGGCCGATTCGCTCGCCATCGCCGAGCAGCCGGGGCGATCCATCGGCGTTCCGGCCGTGTCCGTGCAGCCGAGCGGGGCATCCACTGGGGCGGCAACACCGGATTCAACGCCGAGCGCTGAACCGACGAGCACCGAACCAACGAGCACCGACCCCACCGGCACCGACCCCACTGACAACGACCCGACCGGTACCGACCCGACCGGTACCGACTCGACGGGCACCGAACCGGCCGTCCCCAGCGCCGCCCCCGAAGTCGTTCCCGCTCAGGATCCCGTCGTCGTGGACGATCATGGCGGTGACAACCCCGATCACGATGATGATATCGGCGTTGACGATTCCGGTGGAAGCTCCGGTTCGGGCCGCAAAAGCGGCTGATCCCTGTGCATGAGAGCGCTCTCATGCACTTCTCGTGCCGGTCTTATCGGCGTGCGGTTGATTGATCCTGTGGAGATCGACACCACGACATCAACCCTCCGCCTACCAGGCGCAGACGAAAGGCCACCCCATGTTTCAGATGACGAAGAAGCACACCATCACCCTCGCAACCCTCGGCCTCGCCGGGTTGATGTCGGTCGGCGTCATCGCCGCCCAGGCGAACACCGCCCCGAACGTCGTTGCTCCGACCAGCACGTCGAGCAGCAGCCCAGTCGCTACCGGTACTCCCGATGCCCCCGACGACAGTGACGGGCGCGTCGGCAGCGGCAACGGAATCGACGATCAGTTCGATGATGCGATCAGTAACGATGTGAACGACGCCCCGGACGACAGTGACGGCCGCATCGGTTCCGGCCACGGCGCCGACGACGTGACCGTCGCCCCCGATGACAGTGACGGCCGAGTCGACAGCAACTCCGGCTCCGGCAACGCGGTCACAGGCAACGCGGTCACGGTCGACGACTCCAGCAACTCAGGTAGCGGCAGTGATTCCGGACACGATGACCACAGCGACAACAGCAATTCCGAAAGTGACGACTCGGGCCACGAGGACAGCGGCGACGACTCGGGCCACGGCAGCGATCACGAGTAACCCGCTCAGCCGCGGAATGGGCTGTCGCCTCAGGTGAGTCGGTAGCCCATTCCGCGTACCGTTTCAATGTGCTCCGCACCGAACTTGGCGCGCAGGTACCCCACATAAACGTCGACGATGTTCGACCCGGGGTCGAAATCGTAGCCCCAGACCCGGCTGAGCAACTGTTCCCGGCTCAGCACCTGGTCGGCGTGGCGCAGAAATTCTTCGGCGAGCGCGAACTCTCGGGCCGAGAGATCAACCTGCCGGTCCCCCAGTGTCGCCCGTCGGGTCCGCAGGTCGAGCTGCAGCCCGGCGACGCTGAGTACGGTGCTCGTCTCGCGCGGGGCTTCCGCCATGCGCAGGCGCACCCGGGCCAGCAGTTCGTCAAACCGAAACGGTTTCGACATGTAGTCGTTGGCGCCGCCCTCGAGGCTCGCAAGGGTGTCTTCGGCGGAGTCGCGAGCGGTCAGCACGACCACCGGCAGCTCCGACCCGTCGGCCCGCAGCTGTCGTAGCACCTCGTAGCCGTCGAGTCCAGGCAGCCCGATGTCCAGAATCAGCAGGTCGAACCCGCCGGTGATGGCGTAGTCGAGGGCATCCGTTCCGGTGCGCACCACCACGGTGGAGAACCCGGCGGCGACGAGTCCCTTCTCGATAAAACTGGCGATGCGGTCTTCGTCTTCGGCGATCAGAATGCGGCTCACAAGCGGATGTCCTTCAGTTCGGGTGTCGCAGGCGCCGAGTCGGCGGGGAGGTCAATGGTGAACGTAGCGCCGCCGCCGGGGGTCGGGGAGATTAAAACAGTCCCGCCGTGCGCCTCGGCGATGGCCGCGACGATGGCCAGGCCGAGGCCGGAGCCGGCCGGCCCACGTCCGCGAGTTCCTCGCTGAAACCGGTCGAAGATGCGCGGCAGCAGTTCGTCACTGACGCCCGGGCCGTGATCGCTCACCCAGAGCTGCAGGCGCGGCCGACCGGCGGCATCCAGTGTGAGGGCGCTGCCGAGCTCGATCGCTCCGGTCGGCGCGCCGTGGGTGACCGCGTTGGCGGCCAGTTGCAGCAGCGCCTGCGTCAGCTTGGCGGCGTCGACGGCCACGACCACGTCGGCCGTCGCCGTGGTGACCCAGCTGTGCGCTGAGAGCGCGCCCGCGTTCTGGCGCACCCGTTCGACCAGCGCGGCAATATCGGCGGGGTAGCGTTGGGCGAGCGCCGACCGTTCGACCTGTGCCAGAGCGGAGATATCGCGTACGAGGCCGCCCATGCGGTCGAGTTCGTCGATCGCGAGGTCGCGGGTGGCCGCGACATCGGCCGCGCTACTGGAATTCATCAGCTCGAGATGCCCGCGCACGATGGTGATCGGCGTCTTCAACTCGTGACCGACATCGTCAAGCAGCTGGCGCTGCCCGGTGAGCGCTCCCTGCAAGCGGTCGAGCATCTCATTCACGGTCGAGGTCAACGCCGACACGTCGTCGTGGCCAACGACGGGGATACGTTCGCTCACATCCGACGCGGTGATGCGCGCGGTGGCTTCGCGCAGGCCACGGATCGGGCGCAGCAGGCGCCCGGCCACGACCCAGCCGACCAGCCCGACGACCATCAGGGTCGCGAGGCCCACGAATAGATAGGTGCGGGACGCATCGGATACCGGCCGCAGTTCGGCATTGACATCAAAAGCGGCAATGAACGTGCCCCGCGCCGGATCGCCATCGACGGAGACCGGCACGAAGACGTAACGCAGCAGCCGGCCCGACGCCGTGACGGTGCCGAGCACGACCTCGCCCGTGGCCGTTTCAACCACGCTGCGCGCAACGAGCACGTCGTCGGCCAGCCGAAAATCGACGGCACGCGGTTCCAGCGCCGCCACCCCGTCGATGACGGCGAGGGTGCTTTCGTTGGTAGCCGGACGCACTCCGGCGATGACGGCACGCAGCGCACCGCGCACATCGACGGCTGCCGAATCTGCGGCGACGATACGCGCGTCGTCAACGGTGTCGGTGAGCACCGCGTCGATCTCGATCAATGTGCGTTCTCGCTGCACCACGTAGGCGGTCGTTCCGGCGATCGCCAGTCCGGCCGCGGTCACGAGCAGAATCGCGGCCAGAATGCGCACGCGCACCGACAACGCGGGGCTTCGTCGCCGCGCGCGCACACCGATCCGGTCCGACATGCACTCAGTATGGCGGGTGCCGCGGTCGGTCGACCATTCGAACGAAATGCACCCCAGGAAAGCTGCACCCATAAAGGGTGGACAACGAGATCACTGCCAAATACTGTATTGTTTCTGGCGGTTAATTCGTTAGCTGGATGTGATTGATAACTGGAGTGAAGCACATGATGCGTAGCAAAGTGAAGGCCGGCGCCCTCTCGGCGCTTTTGATCGGCACGTTAGTCGGTGCTGGCGGGTTCTTGTCGACCGGCGCAGCCTCCACCGCCAGTGTGCCGGGGGCCGTTATTACGTCTTCCTCGGCGGATGTCGACCGCTGGGTCGTCCCACAAACGCAGCAGGGCGGTGACTACTGGACACCGGAGCGCATGCAGGGTGCCATTCCGGGGGAGGTCCTGGTGCAGGACAACATTGTGGCCGGGGCGATCGGCACTGTCGCTGCCGGGGCGACCTCTCTGGTAGCCCCGCAGGAGGCCGACCCCGAGCAGTCGCCGACGGCCTCCCGAATCTCGCCCGTCTCCCACATCGGCAAAGTCTTCTTCACCCTCGGCGGCACCGACTACGTCTGTTCCGGCAACTCCGTCTCGGCTGTAAATGAGAACACGGTCGTCACCGCGGGGCACTGCGTCAACGAAGGCCCCGGCGCTTTCGCGTCACGGCTCACCTTCGTGCCGGCCTATGAAAACGGCTCGGCACCGTTCGGCCAGTGGAATGCCACCGAGCTGTACGCTCCTACCCAGTGGACTAACAGCGGTGACATCAGCTATGACACCGGCTTCGCCGTCGTGTCCTCACTCACCGGCATGTCATTGAGCGACACCGTCGGCGCGTCGGGCGTCACGTTCAACCAGAGCCGTGGCCTCACGTACACCGCCTACGGTTATCCAGCAGCCGCGCCGTTCGACGGTGAGACCCTGCAGTCCTGCTATGGCACTGCCACCCCTGACCCCTACGGCCAGAGCCAGTCGCAGGGCATCCCTTGCAACATGACCGGCGGATCGTCGGGCGGCCCGTGGATGATCGGCAGCGGTTCCACTGGCCTGCAGAACTCGGTCAACAGCTTCGGCTACAACAACATCGCGGACACCATGTTCGGGCCCTACTGGGGGTCGGTCATCGAGAACACCTATGTCGCCGCATCCGCGTGACCCGAGCGACGCGAACCCGGTTGCCCGGCGGCGCCTCGATTCCGATGCCGCTGACTGGACTGAGGAACAGATGCGAGCGGCCCGGCCGCGCATACTCCGTCTGAACCCCGACGGGTCGCGCGAGCTCGACGACGCAACCGCCGTGCCGGAGGCCGAGCGCGCGGACGACGTGGATACCCCGCCGACAAAATCCTGAATCACTGAAAGCCCCATCCGCGACGTGGACGGGGCTTTCAGTGATTGATCTGACGACTAGACCAGAGCAGTTTCCCCGACCGTGAATGCGGCCTCGGTGGTATCTTCGATGTCCTGCAGGCTCACGCCGGGGGCACGTTGGCGCAAGACCAGGCCGGTCGGCGTCACGTCGAAGACGGCCGTGTCGCTGATGATGCGATCGACAACACGCACGCCAGTCAGTGGCAGGGTGCACTCGGTGACGATTTTTGGCGTCCCATCTTTCGCGACGTGTTCGGTCAGCACCACTACGCGCGGACTGCCCGCCACGAGGTCCATCGCGCCGCCCATGCCCTTGACCATTTTACCGGGAATGGTCCAGTTGGCGAGGTCGCCAAGCCCCGAAACCTGCATGGCGCCGAGGATCGCAACCTTCACGTGACCGCCGCGGATCATGCCGAACGAGGTGGCCGAGTCAAAGATCGCCGCCCCCGGCAGCATCGTGACGGTCTGTTTGCCGGCATTGATGAGGTCGGCGTCTTCCTCGCCCTCCCACGGGAACGGCCCCATGCCGAGCAGTCCGTTCTCGCTCTGCAGCGTCACGTGAATGCCCTCAGGCAGATTGTTGGCCACGAGCGTCGGGATGCCGATGCCGAGGTTCACGTAGTCGCCGTCACTGAGTTCCTGCGCCGCGATCGCGGCCATTTCATCTCTGGTCCAAGCCATGGTTTTCTCCTCAACTACAAGCTAGCCAGCACGGGGCGGCTGCGCACGGTGCGCTGTTCGATGTCTTTGACCCGGGCTGAGGCCTGGATGAGGCGCTGCACGTAGACACCGGGGGTGATGACGTGGTTCGGATCGATATCGCCGGGCTCCACGATCACCTCGGCCTCAGCGATGGTCACGATACCGGCGGTGGCGACTACCGGGTTGAAGTTGCGGGCAGTGAACCGGTACTCGAGATTGCCGAGAGTGTCGGCACGCCAGGCCTTGACCAGCGCAACGTCGGCGACGATGCCGCGTTCTTGAAGGTAGGTTTCCCCATCGAAGTCGGCGAGCGGCTTGCCCTCGGCGATCAGCGTGCCGACGCCCGTCTTGGTATAAAAGGCGGGGATACCAGCGCCCCCGGCCCGCAACCGCTCGGCGAGCGTGCCCTGGGGGCTGAATTCAACCTCGAGCACGCCGGCCAGAAACTGTTCGGCGAACAGCTTGTTCTCGCCCACATACGAGGCGATGACCTTGCGCACCTGCCCGGCCTCGAGCAACACGCCCAGGCCCTTGCCGTCGACGCCCATATTGTTCGACACGACCGTGAGATCTTTCACACCGGATGCCCGCACCGCGTCGATGAGATCGGCCGGGATTCCGCTGAGCCCGAAACCGCCGACCGCGAGAACCATCCCATCGCGCAGAACGTCGTGCAGCGCACTGCTCGCGCTGGCCTGAACCTTGGACATACTGTCTCCTCCTTGAGCGGTGTCGAGCGTGCTGTCCACGCCGTGGACACCACCTCTTTACGTCATGGTATTCAGAGCCGATAGACCCTGTCAATCAGCATCATCTTGCGACTCCACTCCGTGAACAGTAGGCTGCAAATCATCCACATTATGGACAGAGGCATAGATATGGTCGCTCAGCCACCCACACGTGAGGCGCAGACGGCACGCGGCGGCACACCATTAGCGCTGGCGCAGCCGGTGCAGGGCGCACAGGTCGTCGGCCGCATCGCCCTGCTGCTGCGCCTGGTCGGTCGAAATCCCTTCGGCACTCCCCTGGCCGAGATCGTGCGCGACTCCGGCCTGACCCGGCCTACCGTGCACCGGCTGCTCACGTCGCTGGCCGCCGAGGGCCTGCTCGACCACGATACGGTGCGGCACACCTGGCACTATGGCCCCGAAGTCTTCGTCATGGGAACCATTGCTGCCGCCCGCTACCCGATCGAAGAGCTTGCCCGGCCGAGCCTCGTGCGCCTGGCCGAGGAGACCGGGGAGAGCGCGTTCCTCTCGATCCGGCGCGGCGCCGAAACCGTGTGCCTGCTCCGTGAAGAGGGCAGCTTTCCCATCCGCTCCTTTGTGCTGCACGAGGGTGTGCGCTTTCCGCTGGGGATCGCATCTGCTGGACTGGCCATTTTGGCCTACCTACCCGCGGCTGAAGTGGATGCCCTCCTCGACGACACCGAGACATTCGCCGCTCGCTGGGGCGGCCAGCACTCCCCCGCCAGCATCCGCGCCAACCTCGAACGCACCCGGGAAACCGGCTACGCGGTGAATCCCGGACTCATTCTGGAGGGCAGCTGGGGCATGGGCGCCGCGATCTTCGATCGCAGCGGCCGCCCCGGCTGGGCGCTCTCGCTCACCGGCATCGAGCCACGGTTCAAGCCCGAGCGGCAGAGAATCCTCGGCCAGCTGCTCCTCGACGAAGCCAGCCGCATCACCCAGACCCTGCAACGCCCACCGATCGCCTAGCGGCCTGCGCGGGGAATGAGAAAAGTCCCGGCCGAGGCCGGGACTTTTGCACCAGTGTGGTGGAGCTAAGGAGATTCGAACTCCTGACCTTCTCATTGCGAACGAGACGCGCTACCAACTGCGCCATAGCCCCAAACTGCCTTTGAAGAATATCACGGGCTGACCGACAGTTTTGCCGCTTCGAGCGCGAGGCGGCAATTAGACCGCGCGACGGCGACGCAGCACGGCGTCGAGGTCGGTCATGCCTGGGATTGTCTCGCCGACAATACCCATCGACGCGAATCGGTTGGGCACCGCAGCAGCAGTCGCCGCGACGACCGGCCGCGCGATCGGCGTGACCACCCGGTTGGCCTCCTCCGCGAGCGCGGCGGCACGACGGGCAACCTCCGCTTCAGCGGCTGCCCGGCGCAGCTGGTTGGCCGCTTCAACGGATGCCATCGCCGTCTGCGCGATGGAGCCGCGCGAGAGGTGCAGCGCTCGCGGCACGGGTTGCGGCGTCCAGGTGGCAGCGGCGACCGGAGTCTTTTCCAGTTGGACGGGCTCGAAGGTTTGCCGGATCGGCACGGACAGCGCCACCGGGGCTTCGACTCGAACGATGCGCGCCGAACGGGCGACCGTGGCCAGTCTTTCGAGAATGCCGAACGCGGCGATCATGACGACTCCGCCGCCAACCAGTGCGGAGAATGAACCGGCCAGAGCGGGAACGATCCCCGACATCGCCAGCACGAAACCGGTCAGCAGAATGAGCGAGACCACGCGACGAAAGCGACGAAGACGCCGAAGTTTCTTCACCGGCGACTCTGGGAGGCGCGGCGCGGCCGCGGCGGCCACAGCGGCGGCGGCGCGGCGAACGTCGCTGGCGGCATCCGCCTTCGCCTGCGCTTCCGCCCGCTCCGATTGCTCGGCCCTCGCCAGAACCCGTTGCTGCTCGGCAACGGTGCGGGCGTTCGCTTCAAGCCGCACTTGCTGCGGAACCTCGGCGGTTTCGGCCAGAATGCGCAGTGTCTGCTGCAATCGCACCGCGTTTCGTTCGGTTGCCTGGAACTGCTTGCGGCGCGACCAGGTGGGCATCAAGTAGGCAACCCAGAGCACAGCAGCCACCGCCACCATGACCCCGCCACCCAATGCCTCACTACTCATGTTGACAACGGTAAGAGGCGCGGGCACATCCGACGAGGATTACTCTCGGTGTGTCACCCAAGTTAATACACTGATTCCGCCCCCGAACAGGGTGGTTCGTAACCGTCATCGGGTGATGACGGTTACCGGATGCGCGGCCGACTCCAAATCTGCCGCGGTGACGCTCGCGGCAGCCTCAGGCACCAGGCCATCCTGCCAGCGGCGCATGACGCCCTGGCTGAGTTCCTCGGCGATCAGGCCGAAGCAGAAATGGTCGCGCCAATCACCGTTGATGTGGATATATCGTCGGCGCAGGCCCTCATACCGAAAGCCCAGCTTTTCGACGACGCGCAGGCTGGCCTTGTTCTCGGGGCGGATGCAAATTTCTATTCGGTGTAGGCCGAGCTCGTAGAAGCAGTAGTCGGTCGCGAGCGCCACGGCCGTGGGGGTGACCGACTGGCCGGCAAACTTTTCACTCACCCAGTAGCCGATCGTGGCCGACGACAGCGATCCCCAGGTGATCGACGACACGTTGAGTTGACCGGCCAGTTCACCGTTTTGTTCCACGATGAACGGCAGGCCGTTGCCCGACCGCGAATGCGTCAACAGGCTGCGGATGCTCGCGCGCGTGTCGAAAGACATCGGCGCGTAGGGGTTGGTGGCCTCCCACTTGCGCAACCACGAGCGGTTCGCCAGCAGTTCGCCCTCGAGAGCGCGCGAATCGCGCAATCGGATGGGACGCAGAGTGACTGCCCCCTCGCGGAGGGTCGGGATTGCGATCGGCACGGTTTGCCTGTCTGTCGTGGGTTGGAAGCTGGGTGGAGCGGGGAAGATCGTTAGTCGAGTGCGGCGACGAATTCGCGCAGCCAGGGCTTGAGGTCGGCACCGAGATCTTCACGATCGACGGCGAGCTGCACGATCGCCTTGATGTAGTCAAGCCGGTCGCCGGTGTCGTATCGACGCCCACGAAAGATGAGGCCGTACACGCCGCCGGTGGACTCCGGGTTGACGGCCATCTCCTGCAGGGCGTCGGTCAGCTGAATCTCGTTGCCCTTGCCGGGCGCTGTGTGTTCCAGAATATCGAAAACTTCGGGCCGCAACACGTAACGGCCGATGATGGCGAGGTTGGAGGGGGCGTCTTCGCGGCTGGGCTTCTCGACGAGGCCGGTGATGCGCACGACATCGGGGTCATCGGTCGCTTCGACCGCAGCTGCTCCATACATATGAATCTGCGCGGGGTCGACCTCGAGCAGGGCAACGATGCTGGCGCCACGCTTGACCTGCTCTGCGAGCATGCGGGTCAGCAGCGGGTCGCGGGAGTCGATGATGTCGTCACCGAGCAGCACCGCGAACGGCTCGTTTCCCACGTGCATGCGCGAGCGCAGCACGGCGTGGCCGAGTCCGCGCGGGTCGCCCTGCCGCACATAGTGGATGTCGGCAAGCTCGTTGGATTCACGCACCTTGGCCAGCCTGGTCTGGTCCCCTTTGCGTTCCAGCAGCGCTTCCAGCTCGGTCATTCGATCGAAATGGTTCTCCAGGGCGTTCTTGTTGCGCCCGGTAACCATCAGCACGTCGCTGAGCCCAGCCGCAACAGCTTCTTCGACGACGTATTGAATAGCCGGTTTATCAACGACGGGCAACATCTCTTTCGGCATGGCCTTGGTCGCTGGCAGGAAACGTGTTCCCAGTCCAGCTGCGGGAATGACGGCTTTAGTTATCGGGGTACCCATGGGCACTAGGTTAGTGGCAAGTAGGATGCCTTATATGTACTCCGACATAGCTCATCGAAAGCGTGCGCTCAGAGCGGAATTACGCGAACGCCGTCAGAACCTGACATCCTCGGAGCGCGACTTCGCCACGGCCGGTTTCACGGAAAATCTGCAAAGCCTCGTTCTCGACCTGTCCGCGCGGTCGATCTCCTGCTATCTGTCAGCCCGCAACGAACCGGATACCCGACCTTTTCTCAACTGGGCCACGGCAGAGGGCATCCGTATCCTGTTTCCGATTTCGCGCGAAGACGGCCTGCTCGATTGGACCGTCGGCGACGGCGACGAGGAATTCACCGGAATTTCCGGCGTACCGGAGGCTGTGGGAACCCTGCTCGGGCCAATCGCCATCAATGACGTCGACCTCATCATTGTTCCAGCGGCAGCCGTGGACGAATCGGGATTGCGCATGGGCTGGGGTCGCGGCTACTTCGACAAAACCCTCGGCTCGATGGAGAAATGCCCGCCGGTGTACGCCATGGTCTTCGACAGCGAATACCTCGACGAAGTTCCCCGCGAGGTGCACGACCAGCCTGTGAACGGCCTCATAACTCCGACCCGAATCATCGCTTTCTAATCGTTTCACCGCCCGTGACCCCGGTTCTGAACCTGCGGGGGCCCATGCGCGCATAACCTTAGTCTTGGCAGGCGTTTGCCTGCTGGCCCAACCAGCTGGAGATGCAGTGCCTACCTACTCTTACCGTTGCACCGCGTGCGACACCGCTTTCGATATCCAGCAGGCCTTCACCGACCACTCGCTCACGGTGTGCCCGACCTGCCAGGGAAAGCTGCGCAAGGTGTTCTCTTCGATCGGCGTGACCTTCAGTGGCTCCGGTTTCTACAGCAACGACTCCAAGTCGGATTCGAAGCAGTCCAACCCGAATCTCGACCGCAAGCCAACCGAAAAGTCTGCCGACAAGACCGACTCGACGTCAAGCAAGCCTGCTGAGAGCAAATCCGAAAAGAAGTCCGACAGTACGCCGGCGAAGAAAGACAGCTCGTCGCCGTCGTCGTCATCCTCAGTTCCGACCGCGAAGGCGTCTTAGATAGATGGCGCTGGCAAAGACGGTCACCCGAGTCATCCGTTTGGAGCACCCCGTGATCAACGGTTTCAAAGAATTCATCATGCGCGGCAACGTCATCGACCTCGCGGTCGCCGTCGTCATCGGCACGGCGTTCACCGCCGTTGTCACGGCCATCGTGGTCAACATCTTCAATCCGCTGATCGCCGCCATGTTCAACGCTGAAACATTGGCCAAAGCGCTACCGATTGCGTTGGGGTCCGGCGAGAAACCGCCCACCATCTTGCTCGGTGCGGTCATTGCAGCCGTCATCAACTTCGCACTCATCGCTGCTGTGGTCTACTTCGTCTTCGTCTTGCCGCTGAACAAGTTCAAGGAGTCGCAGGATCGCCGTCGCAGCGCTGGTATCCCGGCGGCCGCCGTCGTGGATCCCACGACCGAACTCGATCTGCTCACGGAGATCCGCGACCTGCTGGCCAAGAACGCTGCAGCCGACCAGGGTCCCAAGCACTAGCAGCTACCAGTGCGGTGGGCGATCCTGCCGCAACTGCGCCTCGTTCGCGCTGGGCGCGCTTCCGGTGTGCGCCACGCCCCCTTCTTCGCGGAGCACCGGCGGGTGCGGGTTTGGGTCGGTATCCGGTGCTGGCAGCAGCTTGGCGCGCCGAGCCGTGCCGCCAGCCTTCACGATTGGCTGGCGGGCCGATCCGAGGAGCGGCTTACCCTCCGAGCCACTCACGCGCCCGGACGTTTCGGGGTGATGGTGGGAGCGTCGCCGGTCGAAAAGGGCCGGGCATCCGCTAGCGGAACTCCGGCGATTGCAGCCACGCGTGCCGCAACGGCGTCGGGGTTGCTGAACAGTTCGAAGCTGTGCACGCGCAGGTAGTGCCAGCCGAGCCGGCGCAGCACCTCAGGGCGCAGCCGCAACGACTCGCGCAGGCTTGCACGATTGACGACGGCATCCGTTTCGACCACGATCGCGCGGGTTCCGTAAGAAGCAGCCAGGGCGAGCTTGCCGCGGTGGCCGAGGCGCACACTGAGACCGAGCTTTTCGAGGCGCTTGCCGAGATCGACCAGCATGGCTTCGCTCGCGTCGGGAACCTGCACCTCGTCACGACGGGCTTCGGTCTCGCTGAGAACCTGAGATAGGGCGAGGATACCGTGACGCTGGCGGTCTTCGTCGATGTCGGCGGGGCGAAAGCAGGAGACGATGTCCAGCGCGCGACGTGCACGGGTCATACCGATCGCGAGCAGGCGTTCTCCACCGGGTTCACCGAGGGAGCCGAAGTTCGACAGCAGGCGACCGTGCGGAGTGCGGCCGTAGCCGATCGAGAAGATGACGCGGTCGCGGCTCTGCGCCACGGCCTGCTCGAGGGTGAGTACGGTGAATGGTTCACTGCGGTCTTTGAGAATGAAATCGGAGAGGTCGGTGCGCTTGGCAAACGCCGCGAGCACGGCCTGCTGCACGCGCACGGCATGCCGGGTGCTCGCGGTGATCACCATGAGCGATTCGCGCGGACGCTTTGAGGCGTGGTCGAGCACGAGGTCGACGACCTTCACGACCTCCGCGTCGACGCTCTCGATGGCGCCGCTGTCGGCGTCGGGCATGCCGCGGCCGCCGGCCACATAGTTGATGGTGAGGCTTCCGTGGCCGAGATAACTTCCGGCCCAGGGCAGGGAGTCGATGCGTCCGCCGTAGAAGCGGTGGTTGACGAGCTCGGCGAGGTCCTCACCGCCAGCCCGGTAGCTGCGGGTGAGGGTGAGGGTTGGCAGCAGCTCGCCGAGGCGGGCCAGGGCAGAGTCGGCGTGCAGGGCGTCCACCGATGCGTCGGGCGCGGCGGTCTCCCCCGAGCCGGCAATGCCGGTTTCGAAGGCTGACGGCGTCTGGGTGACCGGATCGCCGAACGCCACGATCTGTCGGCCGCGGCGAATCGCACCGACGTTCTCGGCCAGGGTCGTGGCTCCGGCGTCGACCAGTAACACGGTATCGAACGTGATCTGGTCGCTGATTCCGGCGATTTCGTAGGGTGAGGCCAGCCAGACCGGGGCGAGCACTCGACCGAGGTGCGGTGCGACCTCATTGAGCCGGGCTGGGGTGGCACGGTCGGCGCGCAGCAGGCGTCGCAGCTGGTCCGCTTCCTCGGGAAAGTCGACGACGCCGATCTTCCAGGTTTCGGCGAGCAGCCAGGCCAGCAGCTTGCCGGTAGCGGATGCGTGCGCTTCGTCGACGAGTTTGAAATCAGCCTCGAGGCGGTCCAGTACCTGGGTGTTGGCGCCCAGCAGTGCCCGGTCGCTCGCGAGCATGATCTCGAGCACGGACTGCCACCAGGCCAGCTCGAGCTCGACGGCGACGTTCTCTTCCGAGACGTGACGCTGGGACAGGTCGGTCATCAGCGGGTCGAGGTTGTGCTCGCGCAACGTCGCCAGCAGCGCTGTGCGCTCGTGCAGGTTCGCGAGCACCTCGCTCTCAGCGGCGAGGCCCGAGATCATCGATACGAGCTCATTCAGCTGACGCCCGGCAAGGACTCGGGGCGTGCCGCTGGTGCCGAGCGGAATGTCGAGCAGACCGAGGTCTTCCCACACTCGCTGAAAGGCAACGTGCACGTCGTTGATGCCCACCGGCACCTCCGGAGTGACGCCGGCGGCCGCGTAGCGCTGCCAGAGCGTGCGCTGGCCCTGGATGCGCCGCAGGCTCTCGTTCATGTCGGTCACCCGCACGCCGGGGCGTTGGTATTCCTCGGCGAGTTTTCGCAGCCTACGCCGACTGGCCGAACTCATCTCAGACGATTCGCGCCGCGACGACGTGGCGGCGATCAACTCGGTGAGAGACCGGTCGTAGACGCCAGGCTGAAATTTGTCGAGGGTTTCGCGAATATCCAGCAGCAGACGCAGGTAGATACCGAGTTCATTGATCGTCTCGAACGGGCGCAACCGGGTCTGACCGATCAGGCCGTTAGCGCGTTCAAGCAGCCGCGGTAGTTCGATCTGGTTGATGCGTTTGGCGAGCTGGTGCGAGTTGGAGGCATCCGCCGTGGAGGTGAACGAGGCCCCGTACCAGGGCGAGTCGCCAGGCCCGTACCGAAATTCGCCGAGAACAGCGGCCTTGATCAGGGTGTTCGCGGCGGCCGCCCGCGAGTGTGCGAGAAGCTCGAGGGCGTGCCGGTCGAGACGAGCAGTGGTCGACGGCGGCTCGGGCAGCTGGGCGAGCCGGGCCAGTTCGCCCAGGGCGTCGAGCACAGAGACACCGAGAGCGGAGTCGCGACGAGTGAGCGCCGAACGGTAGTCCAGCAGCACCTTGCGCAAGCGCACGAGGGCGTCATCGACGTCGCCGACCCGCGGCTGGACCGCTTTCTCGTTTCTTGTGATCGACGCGATCAGGTCGCGTCGCAGGGTGCGCGGGGTCACGGCAATGCCGGGCAGTCCCACTTGTACGAGGCGGCCGTGGATGCCATCGAGGCTGGAGCGGCGGGCGCTCACCACGAGTACCCGCTTGTGCTGGGCCACGAGCGAGCCGATCGCGTTGACGATGGTTTGGGTGCCGCCGGTGCCGGGCAGCGTTTTCACCACGAGGGAGTTGCCGGCCGCGATCTGCGCGACGACGTTCTCCTGCTCGGAGTCGGCGTCACCGAGCAGCGTGTCTGTGGCGGGCGGGCGGGCGTCCTGGCCGATCGGTACGACCGGGTTATACGCGGTCTCGATGTTGCGCCGAGCGGTCATGTTACCGGCAACGGCGTCGAGCAGAGGGTGGTCGAGCGATGAGGCATCGGCGGCGAGCGCCCGGCCGACATCGGCGAAGCTCGACACAACGAGGCGCGGTACGACGTTGAACCAGGGCAGGTGCGAGGTGAGTCCGCGTAGCCGATCAATCACCGGCTGCGGCTTGAACGCACCATTGGTGATGGCGAGCGCCACGAAAGCGTCGGCGTCGAGCACGATCTGAAACTGGTCCTTCAGGGCTCGGGCAAGCTCAGGGTTGAGAAAGGGCTGCCCCTTGAGCTTGAGCTCATAGTCGCGTCCATACCGGCGAATGGCGAGGGGACGCAGCAGCACCGGGGCACTGTAGTCGACGTCTTGGTAACGCCACTCGGCGAGGCCGATGGCGAGGTTGACCGATTCGAGGCCGCGCATGGAGCGCAGTTCGATGCCCTTCTGCGTGATCTCGTTCGCGGCCAAACGGGCGTTGCGCAGCGCCAACTCGTCGCGAATGAGGTTGGACAACAGGGTGGTCTTGCCGATGATGAACTGCGGCAGTCCGCCAGGGTGCGTGGCGCTCAGTTCGATGCGGGTGCGAGCCTCGTCGGTGAAGTGCAGCAGCGGCGACCGACCGCCGAGCGCGGCAAGTTCGTCGCGCCAACGCTGCCAGACCGGCTCAGCAATATTCCCGGCCGTGAAGGCCGGGTCGCCCAGACTGAGGTTGTGTGGACTGGTCACGTTTTGCGGGTCGACAGGGACGGCGCCCAGGTACTTGGAAAGCACGTCGTCGTCGTCTTGTTTTCTATCGAGGTGCCACACAGGCCTACCCTAATTGCGAAAACACCGGTTTGCCCTGAGGCGGCCGGGGTTTCGCGCGTTTTAGAGGCAATCGTGGCACTCACAGCCAGTCCCGACGTTTGAAGACCGTGTACAGGGTGACGCCCATCGCGAGCATCAAGGCGAGGGCGAAGGGGTAGCCCAGTGCCCAGTGCAGCTCGGGCATATGGTCGAAATTCATGCCGTAGATCGTTCCCACCAGGGTCGGTGCGAACAGGATGGCCGCCCAGCTCGAGATTTTCTTGACCTCTTCACTCTGGGCCAGGCTGGTCTCGGACAGGTGGCGCATTTCGTCGTTCTGGCGTTGCCCGACCAGAGTGCTGTGCACGGTGAGGGCGTTCTGCAGCAGCTGCCGGAACGCGTCACCGCGTTCCACGATGCGCAGGGTGTGGTCGAGTACGTCGCGCAGGTGCCGGTGCAGTTCGAGGTCGACGTTGTATTTGTCGAATCCACGCTGCATCGACTCGAACATGCCGACAAGCGGCTGGGTGGCCCGCTGAAACTCGATCACCTCCCGAGACAGGGCGTAGATGCGACGGGATACCTCGGGGTCACCGTCGAACAACTGGTCTTCGATCTCGTCGATATCGTTCTCGAGCCCGGCCACGACCGGCCCGTACTCGTCGACAACCTGGTCGAGGATGGCATAGAGCACGGCCTCCGGGCCGAGGCCGAGCAGGTGCGGGGTGCTTTCCATGCGTTCGCGTACCTGCGCGAGGTCGGGCGATTCGGCGTGGCGAATGGTGACCACGAAATCCGGACCGACGAAAACGTGCAACTCACCGAATTCGACGCGCTCCTCGTCGTCCATGTAGCGTGCCGGGCGCAGCACCACGAACAAAATGTCGCCGTACCGTTCAATCTTCGATCGCTGATGGCCGGCGAGCGCATCCTCCACGGCCAGATGGTGCAGGCTGAACTCGGTGGCGACGGCACGCACTTCCAGCTCGCTCGGCCGGTACAGGCCGATCCAGGCGAAACCCTTGTTCTGCTTCATGACTTCAAAGGTCTCGTCGAGCGTGTGCGGGGTGGACACCCGGTGCCCATCCACGTAAACCGCGTTATCAACCAGCGCCATCGGCTCTCCTTGTTCGATCTTCTAGTGTGTCATTCGCCTTCACCGCCCGGTAACGTTTGAGGGTGCCGCAACCGGATGTCTCCCTTTTTCTGGCTCCGCGCGCGCCGCTCCCCCAGACCGACCGCGCACGACTCGCCGCCGCCGTTGCCCGGGTCTGCCCGAATTCGGGCCCCGTCACCGTTCAGCAGCGCTGCGAGCGCTGCGGCGGAGCGCACGGCCGCCCACGCGTACTCGCTCCCGACGGGGTGCACGTGAGCCTGAGCCGTGCCGGCGACACAATGGTCGTGGCCGTATCGGTGGTCGGGCCGATCGGTGTCGACCTCGAGAGCATCAGCGCCGTCGGGCGCGCCGGGTTCGACGACGTGGCCTTCAACGCGCTCGAGCGCGCAACGCTGTTCGAGATACCGTTCTCCGACCGCAATCGGGCGCGCGCGGGCCTCTGGACGACGAAGGAGGCGCTGCTGAAGTTGTCGGGTGAGGGTCTGGCGGTGGACCCGCGGCACGTGACGGTGGGGTGGACTGGCGCGGGAGCATCCGTTTTATTGGACTGGCCCACGGCCACCCTCGACCTGGCCCGGGTGCACTTGGCGAACTTCGACGCTGGCCCCGGCCTGATCGGTACGCTCGCCGTGCTCGGCGGGGCGGCCCCACGAGTATCGGTGCGTTAGAGGCTCGGCAGCGCGCTCTGCTGCACCCAGCGGGCGACGAAGCCGCCGATCGCCCGACTGCCGGTGTGTTCGGAGAAGAAATCTACGAAGTCCTCGGTCGAGACCTGCCCAAAACGCCGAGCCGCCGTGTAGGCGCGCAGTGCCGCGAAGAAGGCCTCGTCACCGAGAGATTTGCGAATGGCGTGCAGGGCGAGCGCGCCTCGTTTGTAGACACGGTCATCGAACATGGCGTGCGGGCCGGGGTCACCGACGACGATGTCGCGGGGCAGCGCCGCAACCCGGCCGCGGTGCAGCACAGCGAGGGCGTCGGCCGTGCGGCCACCGCGCTGCTCCTCCCAGAGCCATTCCGCGTAGCACGCGAAACCCTCCTGCAACCAGATGTCCTGCCAGCGGGCCACAGTCAGGCTGTTGCCGTACCACTGGTGCGCCAGCTCGTGGGCGATCAGCCGGTCGCTGCCGTGGTTACCGTCAACATGGTTGCTGCCGAATATGGCCAGGCCGTGGGCCTCCAAAGGAATCTCCAACTCGTCCTCGGTCACGACGACCGAGTAAGACGCGAACGGATATGACCCGAACCGGTCGGCGAAGAATGCGATCATCTCGGTGAGGCGGGCGAAGTCGGTTTCGACACGGGTCGCGAGTCGGGCGGGAAAGTACAGACTGTGCGCGACGGGAGCGTCGGCGAGGTCGCGGCGGCGGTAGCGGCCGATCAGCACCGTGGCGAGATAGGTCGCCATCGGCTCGCGCACGTCGAAGGTCCAGCTGGTACGGCCGGAGCGGCTCGACCGGCTCGATAGCACCCCGTTCGACACCACGGTGTAAGCCGATTCGCAGGCGATCTCGATGCGATAGGTAGCCTTGTCGCTCGGATGGTCGTTGCACGGAAACCAGGACGCGGCACCACAGGGCTGGCCGGAGACGAGCACGCCGTCGTCGAGTTCTTCCCAGCCCACGTCGCCCCAGGCGCTGCGTACCGGATGCGGCGCCCCGCGATAGCGCACCACCACCTCGAACACGGCCCCGGCCGCGATCGTCGTGGCGAGACTGATGACGAGTTTGCGTGAAGAGTGCGTGACCTTGGTCGGCCGCGCACCGTTCACCAGCACTTTTTCGATGCTCAGCCCCGCGAAGTCGAGGCTGAACCGGTCGAGGGGCATGAGGGCGCGTGCGGTGATGATCGCGGTCGCGTTCAAGCGGTTGGTGGCTACCCGATAGGAGAGGTTCAGGTCGTAATGTTCCGCCGTGTAGCCGCCATTGCCGCCGGTGGGAATATAGGGGTCGCCAGCGCTAATCGAGCCGTAGGTCGTGCGCACAGTCTGAGCCATCGTCTTACTATTCCTTGCTCAACGATCCCATGGCGGCTGATGCCACGGCGTGATCGGGTTGCCGGACCAGAGCGAACCGGGCGGCACCCGTTCGCCGCGCATCACGAGAGAGCCGGGCCCGACCGTCGCCCCGGCATCGATGGACGCCGCCGGCAGGATGACTCCGTTCGGGCCGAGCGTGGCGCCCTCGGCGAGCACGACCGCGTCGAGCTGCATGATGCGATCGTGAAACAGGTGGGTCTGCACGACACAGCCGCGGTTCACCGTGCTGCCGGCGCCCAGCCGCACCAGGTCAGCTTCGGGCAGCCAGTACGTTTCGCACCAGACGCCCTTTCCCACGGTGGCGCCGAGGGTGCGCAGCCACACGGCGAGCGCCGGCGTGCCTGAAGCTTTCTCCGCGAACCAGGGTCGGGCAACCATCTCGACGAAGCTGTCCGAGACCTCGTTGCGCCAGATGAACGAGGACCAGAGCGGATGCTCCGAGGCGTCGATGCGCCCGACCAGCGTCCACTTGACCACCGTCGTAACGCCGGCGGCCACCGCACCGGCCGTCAGCATAACCACACCCGAGAGGCCGATCGCCGCGCCGAGGCCGAGCTGCAGCCACAGCAGGTCCAGCAGGGCGAGCACCAGAAGCGCGATCCACGCGGTGGTGAAGCCGGCCACGATGCGCAGTAGTTCCCACAGCGACCGGGCTATTTTCAGGCGAACGGGAGGGTGGAAGGTTCGCGAGTCGTCGGCATCCGTTTGCCTGCGGCGCAGGCGGGCCGGCGGGTTGCCGAGCCAGCTCGAGCCGCGTTTGGCCTTGCGAGGCGTCGACGAAAGCACCGCGACGAGCCCGTTGCGCGGCACGGTGCGGCCGGGGCCGGCCATGCCGCTGTTGCCGAGGAAGGCCCGGCGCCCTACCTTGGCTGGCCCGATGTGCATCCAGCCGCCGCCAAGTTCATAGCAGGCGACCATGGTGTCGTCGGCGAGGAATGCGGCTGGCGCGATGGTCGTCAGCGAGGGCAGCAGCAACACGGTCGATGCCTCGACATCGGCACCGACTTTAGCCCCGAGCAGTCGCAGCCAGGTGGGCGTGAGCAGGCTCGCATAGACCGGAAACAACACGGTGCGGGCGCCGTCGAGGATACGTTCGGTCATCCAGACCTGCCAGCCGATGCGGCTGCGCACCGGATAGTAGCCTTCCCGCAGGCCCACTCCGAGCCCGCGCACAAAGGCAATCACCAAAAGCGCATAGGCGAGCCCGCCGACAATGACGGCTACCGGCATGATCAGGGCCGCGCGCAGCACGGCAACGCCGAGGTTATCGGCGTTGCCGACAGCGGCGCCGACGATGAGCACGCCGAGCACGATTGCGATCGTGGGGATGGCGGTCATCGCCACCGATCCGGCCGCGAAGGCGCCGAGCCAGCGACTGGCACGCGGCGGACGTTCGGCCGGCCACGGGCGGCGGCCTGACCCCACGCGATGAGCAGGGGAACCGGCCCACCGCTCCCCGGCTGGTACACGCGACGAGACCACGGAACCGGGTTCAACCTCGGCGCCGTTGCCAACGTGGGCGCCCCCGAGAAGGGTGCTGCGGGAACCGATCCGGGCATCGGCACCGACATGCACATGGCCGATGCGCAGCACGTCCCCGTCGATCCAGTGCCCGGCCAAGTCGACCTCGGGTTCGATTGAGGCCTGCGCGCCGATGGTCAGGAGCCCGGTAACCGGGGGCAACGAGTGCAGGTCGACGTCGGAGCTGATCTCAGCGCCGAGGGCCCGCGCGTAGTAACTGATCCAGGGCGCCCCGGCGAGGCTCGCCGCGTCGACGAGCAGCGCGATCTGCTCGGCCAGCCACAGCCGCAAGTGCACGGACCCGCCCCGCGGATAGTTGCCAGGCATCACGTCGTGCAGCAATAGTCGGGCCGCCACGACGGCGATGAGCATTTTGCCGGGCGGGGTCACGAACAGTACAAATCCAAGCGCTACCCACCACCACGACAGGGTCGGGCCGAAGGTTGCGCCGGCCAGGCTGAGCAGATTGTTGGCGATGGCGAGGTAAACCAGCCAGCGGGCGCCGCTCAGCACGTGCAGCGGAATGCCGAGCACCGTCTGTGCGAATTGACTGCGAGCAGGCGTCGGCAGCACCTGCCGCACCGCCGGCGGTGTCAGGGGCGTGCGGGCGTCGAGTTCCTCGGCGAGCGACCCGATACGCGGGTGGTCGTACAAATCAGCGACGGTGGTTTCGGGGTGGCGGGCGCGCACGGCCGACACGAATTGGGCGGCCGAGAGCGAGCCGCCGCCCTGGGCGAAGAAATCATCGTCGGGCCCGGTCACCGGCACCCCCAAAATCGAAGCCCATGCCTCCGCCAGCCACGCCGCCGTCGGCGACAGCGCCCCCACATCATCGTCCGACCCGGGCTGCGAGGCGGGCAATGGCCACGGCAATGCCGCCCGGTCGACCTTGCCCGAGATGCGGGTGGGTAGCGCATCGACGATGGCGAGCAGCGGCACGAGCGCGGCGGGCAGTTCTTCCCGCAGCCTGGCAAGTGCGGCCTGCCGGTCGAATGGTGTTCCGGCAGTCGCGAGGGCGATGTAGCCGACCAGAACGTGGTTGCCGGCAGGGGTGGTCTGCACCACGGCGGCACCGCCGGCCACTCCGTCGAGGGCGCCCAGGGCGGCATCCACTTCGCCGAGTTCGATACGTCGCCCGCCGAGTTTCACCTGGTCGTCGGCGCGGCCGGCGAAGACCAGACCGGCCCGGTCGAAACGCACGAGGTCGCCGCTACGATAGGCGCGGTGCCAGCCGAGCTCGTCGTGCGGAGCATACTTCTCGGCGTCTTTCTCGGCGTCGAGGTAACGGGCCAGGCCCACGCCGCCGATGATGAGCTCGCCGGTCTCTCCCTCGGCGACCCGGTTGCCGTGAGCGTCGACGACGGCGAGGTCCCAGCCGTCGAGCGGCAGGCCAATGCGCATCTCACCGACACCGTCGACGAGTGCGCCGCAGGCCACGACGGTCGCTTCGGTGGGGCCGTAGGTGTTCCACACTTCCCGGCCGCGGGCATTGATGCGGGCGACCAGTTCGGGCGGGCAGGCCTCGCCGCCGAAGATCAGCAGCCGCACTGCCTCGAGCGATTCTTCCGGCCAGAGTGCGGCGAGGGTTGGCACGGTCGAGACTACGGTGATGCCGTGGGCGATCAGCCAGGGACCAAGGTCGGCACCGCTGCGCACCAGGGAGCGCGGGGCCGGCACCAGGCAGGCGCCGTTGCGCCAGGCCAGCCACATCTCTTCACAGCTCGCGTCGAAGGCCACCGACAGGCCGGCCAGAACCCGGTCGCTGGTACCAATCGGCTCATCGCGCAGAAACAGTCCGGCCTCGGCGTCTACGAAGGCGGCCGCTGAACGATGCGTGACCGCAACGCCCTTGGGTAAGCCCGTCGATCCGGAGGTGAAGATGATCCATGCGTCGTCGCCGGGCGTGGGAATGCTTTCATTCGGTAAGACCAATGCCGGGTCGTCGTGCGGCGGCACGGGGCGCCCCCGGAGCGACTGCAGGTCGAGGCCCGCACGCGGCGCAAAAAAACTGCTCTCCCCGATGATGCCGACGACGTGGGCCTCGGCAAAGACCAGCCGTGCGCGTTCTTCCGGGTCGTCGGCGTCGACTGGAACGTAGGCGGCCCCCACGAACAACGTGGCCAGAATCGACACATACAGGTCGCGCGTACCAGAGGCAATGCGAATGCCCACGGTGTCCCCTCGGCGTACTCCGGCCAGGCTCAGCGCGTTCGCCTGGGCCTGCACGCGCTGCAGCATGCCGCGATAGCTGATGGTGCCGACCGCGTCTTCCAGGGCCAGGGCATCGGGATACTTCGCCGCGGTCTGCGAAAGGATGTCGACCAGGGTGCGGGCGGGCTTTGCCCGGTGGCCCGCCACGAGTACAGCCTGGGTGTGCCCACTGTCGCCAGCTGGGCTGTACTGGTGCTCGCTCACACGACTCCTCGTTCAGGTCGTGGCACTTGTACGGCACGCCGCGAAGGTAACAGTCTAGAACTCTCTCGGAACGCGCGGGTGCTGCACACGATCGAGGCGGTCTTTGGCTTGTCGCCGCTCGGCGTTACCGCCGTCCCCATCGCGAGCCGAAACGAATATCCGGCAGTCTGCTTAATCCAGTGCCTTCGCCCGCGCCTTTTCCAGGGCGCGCTCGCGCATCGCGAGGAACAGCGGGAACGTGAAGGCGAAGGCGGTGATTCCCGAGAGGGCAACGTACAGCCAGCCTCGCTTCATGCCGAGCCGTCGCGCCTCGACGATGATCAGGATGCTCCCGGCCACCGCAGCGATGAGCAAGTCAACGGTGAGCGATGAGACCGCCGGTCCGCTGCCCACCCAGTCGACGATGAAGTCGCGCATCTGCACGATCGCGACAACGTTGTAGGTCCAGGTCCCAGCGAGCCCGACGAGACTCAGTCCGAGGTAGACGAGAGCGAGCGGCGTCCAGTGTTTGTTCATACCGGCATTATGCCCGCCGCAGGTTTGGGGCAAGTCCCTGTTGGATCTCTCTGCCACCGGGGACGCCTATGAAATTGAGATATAAACCGTTGTCAAACCGCACTTCTGGTTGTTCTCTGGTGCCCCTGGAGGGATTCGAACCCCCGGCCATTTCCTTAGGACGGAATTGCTCTTCCACTGAGCTACAGAGGCGGGCGTCGTAAGTTTAGCCGATCAGTCCGCACAGTCGAGCGCGCCACCCACGTTGTCACGGGGCAAGCTCTGCCCCGTCACTACGCTCGTGATCGCGACGTTGATTTCGACACTTCTGTTGGCCGAGCGGAAGAGCGCCGTCCTAGGCGGCCGGGGCCAGATAGGCGTCCCATTCCTGCTCGGGGCGCTCGACTCCCCGCACAATCCAGGTCGTGCCCTGCGGCATCCGTGGGGTGAAGCGCAGCTTCCAGCCCATTTCGGCCGGGGTGTGGTCGCTCTTGAGGTTATTGCACCGCAGGCAACACGCGGCGAGGTTGTCCCAAGTATCACGGCCACCGCGCGAACGCGGTAACACGTGGTCGATCGTGGCAGCCGACTTGCCGCAGTAGCAGCAACGATGCTCGTCACGTCGTAAGACTCCCCGGCGACTGACCGGGACCAGGCGCGACATGGGGATGCGCACGTACCGCGTGAGCAGAATGACGCTCGGGCGATCCCACGAGCCCGAGGTCGCGAAAACGGGGTGGCCCTGATCGGACTGCACGATCGTCGCTTTCTGGTTCATCACCAGAATGAGCGCTCGTTTGAACGAGACGACGGCGAGGGGCTCGTAGCCCGCATTGAGTACCAGTGTGCGCATGCGCTTCCTTTCGAAGGAGACTGGACGGCTTCCAGCCATTCGAACTACATCCGATGCGTAATGAACAGGAGCACGACGGGGCGAAAAAGAGTACAAAAAAAGGCGCCGTCACAATGACAACGCCCTATGGCTGCTCACACAGCTCTTCTCGCTCTGACAACTATGCCGAAAGCACTCGCGACCGCGCACATCCATGGTGTGGATAGTGCGTCGCTTATGCACTGGCTCTCCTTTTTGAACCTACAAACTACATCAGGGCACTAGGTTAACCCACAAATGGCGCAACAGGTGAACCTGTATGCGCCATTTGTGTGAGCTGTAACCCAGTGTTCACTGGAAGGGGCGAATTAGATGCCGATTCGCACGATGTAGTAATCGCTGGTCCAGATGGGCTGAATTCGCACGGACTGGCCGGTGTATGGCGCGTGCAGGATATTCCCGTTGCCCGCGTAGAAACCATCGTGACCGTCCATGATCACCAGATCGCCTGGCACGGCGTCCTCGATCGAGATCTTCGTTCCGGCCGCTGCCTGGCCCACAGAGGAGTGCGGCAGGCTGATCCCGAACTGCGCGTAAACGTACATAATGAAGCCGGAGCAGTCGAACCCGGCCGGTGTGGCGCCGCCATAGACGTACGGTGTGCCCTGGTACTGCGAGGCGACATTGAAAACGGATGCGAGATCGAAGTTCGGGTACGTCGGGTTTGCCAGGAACTCAGCAACACTCGGACCGGAATAGCTCGCTGCATACGTGGTCATCTGCGCAGCGACCTCAACACGACGGGTTTCCGCGGCGGCGGCAGCGACGGTTGCAGCGGCGGCGGCAGCAAGCTCTTCGGGCGTGGTCGCCGTGAACCCTTCGCGAGCGACGCTCACGGTTGCCGCCTGGGCATCGACTTCAACGGCCTGCGCCTGCGTCTTGGACATCTCCGTGGACTCGGTGGCCTTGAAGGAGACGTCTTTCGAGCCGGGAGCAAAGGCATATGCCGGGAGCGCCATAGTGGCAACGAGTCCGGTAGCGAGGGTCATGACGACGATATTGGCGATACCGCCACGTCGCTTCTTCGGGGCAGCTCGAGGCAGGGCGCGGTCAGGGCGTACCGACGATTCCACTTTTTCCAGAGAATCCGCTGTTCGGCTCAGCCCGCGACGGGACCGTCTCGTTCCTAATGCAGCCAAAGTTTTAACCTCCGGCGCCTCGACAACACCAGGTTGTCGTCCCGTCCACTTCGCTAATCGCGGGTGTATTCGTAAATCAAGAGACGGGGTAAGCAGGCGTCTTGACCAGAGTCCTTCGACCATTCATGGTCTGTGGGACCCCCCGAGGCTACAAGAGCGACGCGCATTTGTCACCCTGAAGCGGCGCATTTCTAACGGATTGGTAACGAACCTGCGAGCAGGTCGAAACGACTGGCTCGATTCACGGCCCTGCGAACCCGGTGAAATTTCAGTGAGCGACCGGGCTGTGGCCGATCGGTGTCGTAACGAAAATGTGCCCGGCTACCTCATTGGGGAGCTCCAAACCGGCACCGAAACCTTCGACCTGAACTAGAACGTACGATCCGGCAGCCGAAAACACACCGGTCGCGCCGGGCATGACGCCGCTCTGTTTGAGCTGCAAGAGCAGCTCGGGGTCGAACTGCACCGGTTCACCGAGACGGCGGATGACTGCGGTCACCGGCACGGTCGAACTCGCCACCACCGACAGCACGTTGGTCACGCCCGCCATGAAGGCGACTGCCGGCGAATCACCGAGCTCGTCAAGCCCCGGAATCGGATTGCCGTAGGGAGATTCGGTCGGGTGACCGAGCATCTCCAAAATTTTGCGTTCGACCTGTTCGCTCATCACGTGTTCCCAGCGGCAGGCTTCGTCGTGCACGAACTCCCACTCGAGTCCGATCACGTCGCTGAGCAGGCGTTCGGCCAGGCGATGCTTGCGCATAACGTGCACGGCCTTGCTGCGGCCGGTCGGGGTGAGTTCCAGGTGCCGATCGCCGGACACGATGACGAGGCCGTCACGTTCCATCCGCGCGACGGTCTGCGAGACGGTCGGGCCGGAGTGTCCGAGTCGTTCGGAGATGCGGGCCCGCAGGGGCACGATCTGTTCTTCCTCCAGGTCGAGGATCGTGCGGAGATACATTTCGGTGGTGTCGATCAGATCGCTCATCCGAAGCCCTTCATTCGGCTCGTGCGCGCACCGCTCATCGAGTGATAGAACGGCGCTCAGTTGGCGGCCTCGGCAGTGGCCCGCACAGCGTCCCAAGCCTACCCGCCCGTAGCAGGGCAACTAGAATCGCCGTATGGCCGACCTACTCATACCCACCGATCTACTCCCCCTCGACGGACGATTCGGCTGCGGCCCATCGAAAATCCGGCGCGAACAGCTCGACCATCTTCTCGGATTCGGCACCGGAGTACTCGGCACCTCGCACCGCCAGGCACCCGTGAAAGACCTCGTCGGCCGCGTGCGCGCCGGCTTGGGTGAACTGTTTCGCATTCCTGACGGCTACGAAGTCGTGCTCGGCAACGGCGGCTCGACCGCGTTCTGGGACGCCGCAGCCTTTTCCCTCATCGAAAACCGCGCGCAAAACCTCGTCTTTGGCGAGTTCGGCGGCAAGTTTGCCAAGGCTGCGGCTGCCCCTTGGCTTGCAGCTCCCGACGTAATCACGGCCGACACCGGCTCACGCAGCGATTTCGTGGTGCGTGAGGGCATTGACGTCTACGCCTGGCCCCAGAATGAAACCTCAACGGGCGTCATGGCCCCGGTCAACCGGGTCAACGGTGACGCGGGCGCGCTCACCGTCATCGACGCCACCAGTGCCGCCGCCGGCATCGACTTCGACGCGAGCCAGGCAGATGTCTATTACTTCGCGCCTCAGAAAAACCTCGCTTCGGACGGCGGCCTGTGGCTCGCCTTATTCTCACCGGCGGCCCTCGAACGGGTCGAACGCATCGCAGCGAGCGGCCGGTACATTCCCGAGTTCCTTAGCCTCAAGAATGCTGTGGACAACTCGCGCCTGAACCAGACGCTGAACACGCCGGCTCTCAGCACTCTTCTGCTGATGGAGAACCAGATCGACTGGATCAACCAGAGCGGCGGCCTGAAGTGGGCGTCATCGCGAACGAGGGAGTCGTCATCCGTTCTCTATGACTGGGCGGCGGGCGTCGACTATGCGACCCCATTCGTGGCCGACCCGACGCACCGTTCACAGGTCGTCGTGACGATCGACTTCGACGACGCCATCGACGCCTCAGCGATCAGCAAAACCCTGCGCGCCAATGGAATCGTCGACACCGAGCCGTACCGCAAGCTCGGCCGTAACCAACTGCGCATCGCGACCTTCACGGCCATCGACCCTGAAGACGTCAAGAAGCTCGTGGCATCCATCGAGCACGTCGTGGCGCACCTCTGAAATTAGCTGCACGAAACGAAACGAACTGAAACGCAACGAAAGGATCGGACGATGCGCCTGTGGTTGAAAGACAGCGAACGCCGGCCCGATCCGCTGCCCGCACGAACGGATGCCCGCACGGCACTGATATTCGGCACCCTGCTCTGGCTGGTCGCACTCGGCGCCGCCCTCTTCTTTGAAGAAGCGGCGCCGGGTGCCTCAAAATCAGGGGCGGCGAGCGCGCCGGGAACGGGTTGGTGGCTGTGGTGCACTGTGATCGGCGTCGGCCTCGGCCTCGTTGGACTCGCCTGGGTTCAGTTCCGCCGCCGCTAGCGCTTCGTTGAAGTCGATGCCGTCCAGAGCATCAAGGGAGTCATCCGCGTCATCGTCGACCAAATCTGCGTCGTCGACTGGATGCTCGTCTGACCCGTCATCGTCGTCGTCGTCGTCATCGTCGTCATCGTCATCGTCGTCGTCGTCGTCGTCATCGTCGGCATCCGCTGCAATGTCGTCATCGACGAGACGATCCGACCACGGCACCCACTCGGGCGCGAGCAGCGAGTCACCGCCGGGCGTGAGCTCGGTTTCAAGAACCTTCGGCTCGGAATTCTCGTCGACCCGCGCAAGACTCACGGTCCAGCGCCAGCCCGGATAGCCGGTCAGCAGGCAGTCGAACAGCAGCGACACTACGAGGTCGCCTTCGTCGATGTGGCCGATGACCTCGCCGATCGTGTCGTCCGTCGTGATTTCCAGCAGCGCCGTCCGCGCCAGCTCAACGGCCGCGAGCAGGGTGGCATCGGTCGGCTTGTCCGATTTCGTCGGCTGCGCCTCGGTCGCCTGCGCCTCGGTGACCTCAGGCATCCAGTTCCTCGGCGACCTTGCGCAGCATCGCCGCGATCTTCTTACTGTGGCTTGATTCGGGGTACCGACCGCGCTTGAGATTTGTGCCGATACCGTCGAGCAGCTTCACCAAATCTTCAACGATGATCGACATATCGTCGGCTGGCTTACGGTTGAATTTAGACAGGCTCAGAGGAGCTTCGATCACGCGCACCGACAGCGCCTGGGCGCCGCGTTTGCCGTCGGCGATACCGAATTCGAGCTTCGCACCGGCCTTGATGGTTACGCCGGACGGCAAAGCGGAAGCGTGGAGAAAGACCTCCTGACCGTCATCGGATGTGATGAAGCCAAAGCCTTTCTCCTCGTCGTAAAACTTGACCTTGCCGGTGGGCATCTGAACCTCACTTGAGTTTTGGGCGCACAATATAGTGCGGGATGTAAACCCAGCATATTCGGTTGCGGCACCCGCGTGCCCGTATCCTTAGGCTGTGACCAATCAAACTCCGCAAGCCGTCAGCCGGCTTGAACGTGTGCTCGCTTACATGGTGGCGAGCGTGGTGGGGCTGTCGATTCTCGCGTTCCTTGCGGTGATCATCGCGACCGCGATGGGCGTCGGTCAAAATGACGGGTTCAGCCGCGGCTTCTGGCCGCCGATCTTCATCCTGCCGCTCTACGGCCTGCCCATCGGTTTCGTTCTCATCATCGTGCTCATCATCTCTGCGGGAGTTCGCCGCAGTCGCGAAGCTCGACGAGACCGCGAGTAATGCTCGGCCTCGCATCGAGACTTCGGGTCCTGCCCGATGCTGAGCTGCGGCACGTCATCAAGGTGCGCGGCGTTTCTGCGAACGGCATCCACGACTTCTTCGATCTGGCCGAAGCCCTGCTTGATGCAGACAATGTGCAACTGGCCCTCAGCCACCTGGACCGCTCGACCCTTGCCGTTCTGGCCGTGGCCGGACAACTCACCAGCAGCAATTCCGTGCCGACGCTGGTCGCGGTGACGAATCGACTGTTTGAACTAGGCTCGACCGAGGTCACGCTGGCCGATGTGGCCCGCCGGGTCGACAGCCTGCACGCCGTGCTCTTGGCCGAGCGAAACGACGGATGCTGCATTCCATACGACGCCGTCTCGGCTCATTTGGCGCACTGGCCGGCTCAGGGTCTACCGGGTACCGCCGACCTCGCCGTCACTGCGCCCCCGGTTACCCTCGCCGCCGTGCCCGACACCGAGATTGCGTTCATCGACCAGCTGGCCGCTGAACGCGCCTTCGGGATGGTGTCGTCGATCGCCGAGCTGGTCAACGAGCTGTGTCGCGAGCCCGCCCGGCAGCTCAGTCGGGGTGGGCTCGGCCTGCCCGACATCAAGCGCCTCGCCGCCGTAATGACGGTCGACGTCGATCTGGTTGCCCCGATCCTGGCCTTGGCCTCCCGGGCCGACCTGCTCGCCCAATCCGACGGTTATTGGATGGAAACCGAGGCCGGCGAGGCCTGGCTGCTCGAACACACGACCACTCGTTGGGCGGCCTTGGCCGTGGCCTGGTTGGCGGCGCTCCCTCCGACCGTGGCCGACATTCTTCCGCGCCAGGCCGGGCTACCCTGGGGTGACGGACTGACCGCGTTTATCGCCTGGCTCTATCCGGCCGGCGGCGAGTGGATGCTCTCCCAGCTAACCGAGTTCGCCCGCGACGCTGAGTTGCTCGGTATCACTGCAAGCGACACCACCAGCACGGCCGGCGCCAACGTGCTGCGCGGTGACCTCGAGGTGGCCGTCGACATCATGGCGGGCGCGCTGCCGGCTGAAGTCGGCGCGGTGTATCTGCAGCACGACCTCTCGATCGTCGCGCCCGGCCCACTTGCACCGTCGATCGACTCCCGGCTGCGCGGGATGGCGGACGTGGAAAGTCGAGAACTCGCGTCGAGTTATCGCATCACAGCCGCATCCGTCAATCGCGCGCTGGCCGCGGGCGAGAATGCAGACTCGCTGCTCGCTTTTCTGGCGTCGATCTCACTGACCGGCATTCCACAGCCGGTGGATTACCTCATCAACGAATCGGCTTCGCGGTACGGTCGGGTGCGAGTGGGACGTCTCACCGACGGGCCGAATGCCCCGATCGCCCCGCCCGGCAATGACACCGTTTTTCTCAGCTACGTCTGCTCAGCTGATGCCGCGCTGCTCGGCACTATCGCCGTCGACCAGACTCTGGCGCCGCTCGCACTCGTGCGCGCCGGCGACAGCGAACACCTGCTCAGCCGCTTCGCCGGTGACGCCGTGTTTTGGGCGCTGAGTGACGCACGTTATCCCGTCGCTGCCGAAGACGACCTCGGTGAGATCGTGCACTTGCGCCGACACCAGATCGCCCGTGTCACGCTGACACCAACGGTTGACACCACCCGCAACCTGATCGATAAGCTGCGGCTTCGTGCTGAAAGTGGCGTTTCAGTAGCGGATGCCTGGCTTGCCCGCCAGCTCGACACCGCCATCAAGGCCAAGCAGACCATCCTGGTCAGTATCGCGATGCCCGGCGGCGCGGTGGTGGACTACCTGCTCGAACCGGCCAGCGTCAGCAACGGACGCTTCCGAGCCCGCGATCGGCGGGCCGACATCGAGCGCACCCTGCCACTCAAGAGCATCCTCAGCATCACCCCGGCCCCGTGACTGCTTGTGCGCGGCAGCGGCCGGTACCGTAAAAACTGCCGAACGGGCGTAGAATTAGGGGTTATGTCTGATGGCCCCCTGATTGTGCAAAGTGACCGCACGGTGTTGCTCGAAGTTGCCCATCCTCTTGCCGAGGATGCTCGTCACGACCTCGCCGTTTTCGCAGAGCTCGAACGCGCCCCCGAGCACATCCACACCTACCGCATCACGCGGCTGGGCCTGTGGAATGCCCGGGCGGCGGGGCACGATGCGTCCGACATGCTCGCGACGCTCGAGAAGTATTCCAAATTCGCCATACCTCAGACGGTCAGCGTGGATATCACCGAGACGGTCGGCCGCTACGGGCGACTCGTCATTGAACGTGACCCCGATGGTGCCCTCGTACTGCACAGCAGTGACCAAGCCGTTCTCACCGAGATCGCAGGGGCGAAGCGCATTGCGCCACTGTTGATCGGGCATCCTTCCCCGGAAACGTATCTCGTCGGAGCCTGGGCCCGCGGGCAGCTCAAGCAGGAACTGGTGAAGCTCGGGTGGCCCGCCGAGGACCTTGCCGGGTACACACCAGGCACCCCGCACGATATTGCGCTGAAAGAAGACGGCTGGTCGCTACGTGACTATCAGAACAAGGCCGTAGCGAGCTTCTTTGACGGCGGCAGCGGCGTCGTCGTGTTGCCCTGTGGCGCTGGCAAGACCCTCGTCGGCGCCGGGGCCATGGCCACCGCGAAGACCAACACGCTCATTCTGGTGACCAACACCGTCTCGGCCCGCCAGTGGCGCGACGAACTGCTCAAGCGCACGACGCTGACACCAGAGGAGATCGGCGAATACTCCGGACAGGTAAAAGAGGTCAAGCCGGTGACCATCGCGACGTACCAAATTCTCACGGCGAAGCGCAAGGGCGAGTACGCCCACCTTGAGCTCCTCGACGCCATGGACTGGGGCCTGGTGATCTACGACGAGGTACACCTGTTGCCCGCTCCCGTGTTCAAGCTCACCGCCGAATTGCAAGCGCGACGCCGCCTCGGCCTCACCGCCACCCTGGTGCGCGAGGACGGCCGCGAGGGCGATGTGTTCAGCCTGATCGGCCCGAAGCGGTTCGACGCCCCATGGAAGGAGATCGAGGCCCAGGGCTTCATCTCCCCGGCCAACTGCTACGAGGTACGCATCGACCTGCCGCAGTCCGAGCGACTCAGCTATGCCGCCGCAGCGGACGATGAGCGCTACCGCATGGCCGCGACCGCGCCGGCCAAGCTCGGCGTGGTGCAGGCGCTGATCAAGAAGCACGAGGGCGAACGCATCCTCGTGATCGGCCAATACCTCGACCAGATCGATGAACTCGCCGAGGTCTTGCATGCCCCCCAGCTCACCGGTGCCACCCCGATCGACGAACGCGAACGTCTATATCAGGCGTTCCGCGTGGGCGAGGTGAAGGTACTCGTGGTGTCGAAGGTCGCGAACTTCTCGGTCGACCTGCCCGAGGCGACCGTGGCCATCCAGGTGTCTGGTTCGTTCGGCTCCCGCCAGGAAGAGGCCCAGCGCCTCGGCCGACTGCTGCGCCCGAAGGAATCCGGCCTGTCGGCGAACTTCTACACGCTCGTCGCCCGCGATACCGTCGACCAGGACTTCGCGCAGAACCGCCAGCGTTTTCTCGCCGAACAGGGCTACAGCTACACGATCCTCGACGCGCAGAGCCTCACCGCCCAGACCCTGGTCGCCTGACCCGTGTCGCCTGACCCGTGTCGCCTGACCCTGGTCGCCTGACCCGTGTCACTACGGACGGGGCCCGGGCCCCGTCCCCCGGCCCAGCTTATAAACTGGGCCCCGGAACATAAGGTGGGCCCAGCGCATGCTGCCCGCCCCCTCAGGAGTGTCGGCGGGCATACCGCAGGAACAGCATGTCGCCGGCGCGCAACACGTGCAACAACTCCATAGCGCGGGTCGCCGCGCTTGTGCCGACCGCGATGCGCCCGGCAGAGCCCCCCTCGAGCACCGGGGCGAGGCTCAAGCAGAGCTCGTCGACCCGGTCCGCCGCCACGAGGTCGCCGAATAGGTGCGGACCGCCCTCGCAGAGAATCTGGGGCAGACCGCGCTCGGCGAGCTCCGCCACCATGCGTCGCGGGTCAACCCTGTCCTCGCCGCAGTCGACCACATCAGCGCGCGAGGCGAGCGCCACCCGCCGGTCGGTCGGCGCTGCGGCATGGGTCAGCACAATTGGTCGGGTCACCGCATTGGTGAACACCGGATGCTCGGGGTCAAGATCCAGCCGACCCGATACGATTGCGACCCGGGGCTGGGCGGCCAGGCCGGCCTGCACGCGCCAGGTCGCGTCATCCGCTGGCAGCAGAATGCCGCCATAGCCCTCGGCGCGTACCGTTCCGGCACCGACCAGAATGACATCGGTGAGCAGCCGCAGGGTGTCGAAGACGATCTTGTCGTCGGCGTTGTTCAGGCCGCCGCTGAGCCCCTCATGCGTTGCAGCACCATCGAGGCTGGCGATGAAGTTGACGCGTACCCGCGGCACCGATCGGGCGGCCACTCGGTAGTGCTCGATCAGTTCGGCCCGAGGTGGCAGTTCGACCCGCATCAGGCGAGGTTGTGGCGCTCGTAGGCGGGCTCACGAAACCCGAGGATGGCCTCGGTCATGCGCACGGCGTCGACAGCGGCCCGCACGTTGTGCATGCGCACGATGCGGGCACCCTGCAGAATGCACACCGTCATGGCGGCCAGAGAACCCTCCACGCGTTCGCCGCGTGGCCGGTCCAGGCTCTCCCCCACGAAATCTTTGTTGGACACGGCGACCAGGGTCGGCAGGCCGAGTGCAGTGATCTCGCCGAGCCGCCGGGTCAGCTCGAGCGAGTGTCGGGTGGTCTTGTTGAGGTCGTGGCCCGGGTCAATGATGATTCGCTCTCGCAAAACGCCGCGTCCCATAGCCCGATCGACCCGGGCCAACAGAAACTCGCTGACATCGGCGACGACGTCGTCATAGTGCGGCGCCGGGTGCGGCCTGCGCGGCGCGGCCAGGCTATGGGTTATCACGAGTGTGGCGTCGCTGTCCGCGACGATGTCGGCCATGGCTGGATCGTGTACGCCGGTAGTGTCGTTGATCACGTGCGCGCCGGCGGCGATGCTCGCGGCAGCCACTGCGGGGTGAAAGGTGTCGACCGAGATGACCACGCCCGAGCCGCGCAGCGCCTCGACCACCGGAACTACACGGTCGATCTCCTGCTCGATGGGCACTGCCGGCCCGGGCGCGAATTTGGCACCGCCGATGTCGATCCAGTCGGCCCCATCGGCAATTGCCCGATGCGCCGCCACAACGGATGCGTCGAGCGCGAACGTTGCGCCTTGGTCATAGAACGAGTCCGGCGTGCGATTGACGATGGCCATCACGGCCACCTCTCGATCGAAGTTGAAGGTGCGGCCGCCGATCACCCGGCGCGGGGCATCTATTTGAGGCAACGTCAGTGCTGTTTCGGGGGTCGTGCGGTTCATAGCGGTCCTCACCTGTGAAGCGAATCGATCGTCCATGACCATCATGTCGGTAATCCGCGTCCCGCAACGGATATCTGCCACCCATCTCCGCACACACCGTTCACTATCAGCAAAGCTCCAGCTAACGCGCAGATACTGGGGACATGACTGACGGCCCCCGCATACTTATCGTCGATGACGAACCCAATATCCGCGATCTCCTCACCACCAGCCTCCGCTTCGCCGGTTTCGCCGTGCGCGCTGTTGGCAATGGCGCACAGGCCATCTCCGCCGTACTCGAGGAAGAACCGGACCTCATCATTCTCGACGTCATGCTGCCGGACATGAACGGCTTCGGGGTTACGAAACGCCTGCGTTCGGCCGGTTACACCGCCCCGATCCTGTTCCTGACCGCAAAGGACGACACCGAAGATAAGATCACCGGCCTCACCGTCGGCGGTGACGATTACGTGACCAAGCCATTCAGCCTCGACGAGATCGTCGCCCGCATCAAGGCGATCCTGCGTCGCACCATGCACGCTGACGAAGACGCCGTGATCCGTGCTGGCGAGCTCACCATGGATCAGGACACCCACGAGGTTCTCGTCGGCACGGAAGCCATCGAACTGAGTCCCACCGAGTTCAAGCTGCTGCGCTACCTCATGCTCAACCCCAACCGCGTGCTGTCCAAGGCGCAGATTCTGGACCATGTCTGGGAATACGACTTCAACGGTGACGCCGGAATTGTGGAGAGCTACATTTCCTACTTGCGCCGCAAGGTCGATGTGCACTCGAGCGAACCACTCATTCAGACCAAGCGTGGCTTCGGCTACATGCTCAAGGCTGCCAAGGCTTAGTCCCAGAGAACTTTCGTAGGCTGAAGTCCCATGCACGAAACCCTGTCGAGACGGTGGAGCAGCATCTCCCTCCGTTCCAAAATCACCGGCGTCACGGTGCTGATGCTCACGCTCGGCCTGCTTGTTTCAGGCATCGGGACCATGGCAATGCTGAAGCAGTACGTGGTGACACAGGTCGATACGCAGCTGCAGGTCGACACGCAAACCGCGCTCAGCGGCTACTCGTCGAGTGTGTTCTCGCAGGGAGACACCGAGGGCGTTGCATCGGACTACTTCGTGGCACTCTACGACCAGGACGGCACCCTGATCACGCGCACCTGGCAAGAACGCGACCACGCCGAACTGCCGGTCGTGGGCATGCCGCTCGACCTGAAACGGGTCTCTCAGCTCGACGGCCAGATCCAAACCCTGTGGGACGCTGCCCACGACACCGAGTTTCACGCGATCATGGTTCCCGTCGTGATCAGCCCTACCGGCACCTATGGCACCCTCGTCATGGCGGTGTCGCTGCGGCCGACCGAGAACACCATGGCTACCTACCTCACGATCTTTCTCGGCTTCGGCGCTGGCGTTGTCTTGATCGGGGCCATGCTCACCCGGGTGCTCGTCACGACCACCTTCGTGCCGCTGCGTGAGGCAGAGCAGACCGCCGCGGCCATCGCCGACGGTGACTTCAGTCAGCGCCTCGGTGGTGCCACCCCGAACACCGAGGTCGGTCGCCTCAACCGTTCGCTCAACATCATGCTCAGCCGCATCGACCGCGCCTTCAAGGACCGCGCCCGCACCATCGACCAGATGCGCCGTTTCGTCGGCGATGCGAGCCACGAATTGCGCACCCCCCTCGTCTCCGTTCGTGGCTACGCCGAGCTATACCGCATGGGCGCGCTGCAGACGCCCGAAGATGTTGCCCAGGCCATGGAACGCATCGAAAAAGAGGCCATCCGCATGGGCGGCCTGGTCGAGGATCTGCTGGAACTGGCCCGTCTCGATGAAACCAAGCCGCTCGCTTTGACTCCGGTGGATCTCGTTCCACTGGCCCGCGACGCCGCCCTCGACACCATGGCCAGTTCCCCCGGCCGCCAGGTCACCGTTCTCACTCCCCCGCCGCCGGTTAAGCCGCGCGGCGACGACCTCGGCGTGACTCTTGACGGGGACTCGGGTGAAATTCTTCCAGTCGGGAACGACTCATCGGAGAGCGTCACCACCGGCACCATCACCCGGCCGTCGGGGACCGGTACACCAACCGGAGCGATCGCCTTTGCCGGAGCCACCCTGGCCCGGCTGCGTACCCGCAAGCCCCGTCGGGGAAGCCCCGTTATGCCCGACGCCGACCTGACCGCACTGCCGGTGGATACGCTACTACCGCCGATCGTCATGGCTGAAGAGAATAAGATTCGCCAGGTCATCACCAACCTCATGGGCAACGCGATGCGCTTCACCGCCACTGACAGCCCGATCGAACTCGAAGTCATGGTGGATTCGCAGACCCAGCGGGCATCGATCGCCGTGATCGACCACGGCGAAGGTATTCCGCCGCAGATTCGAGAGAAAATCTTTCAGCGCTTCTGGCGCGCCGACTCCTCTCGCGCCCGTGAAACCGGCGGCAGCGGGCTCGGGCTGGCTATCGTCGCCGCAATCGTCGCGAGCCACAACGGCACGGTCGACGTCGTCGAAACCCCGGGCGGAGGCGCGACTTTCCGCGTTTCACTCCCGCTCGCCGGCACACCGAGCGCCCCGCAGCACGCGCAGCCCGTCATTCCGTAGGTATTTCGCCGCACCCTCCACAGGTCACCAGCGGCGGCATGCGCGCACAGATCCGTTTCGAAGAGCGGATGCCGCCCGCCCACCTTCTACGCTCACAGTCACCAACCACTGTTATGTAGGAGAAGGGCACACCATGACAAGCTTCCAGGTCGACAGCGATGCGGTACAGAGTACGGCGAGTACCGCCCGTGGCACCATTGCTCGCGTGCAGGCAGATGTCGGCGACCTCAACGCCCAGCTGACCAGCCTCGAAGGGTTCTGGACCGGCCAGGCTTCCGCGGCCTTCCAGGGGGCCTTCGCCGAGTGGCGCGGCATGCACCAGCAGCTGGAAGAAAGCCTGACTCTGCTCAATCAGGCCCTGAGCGTTGCCGGGCAGCAGTACGCCGAGACCGAGCAGGCCAACACCCGTCTGTTTGTGCGGTAGGCATCCGCTGTAATCGTGGACCGCCGGTCATCCCTTGAGCAATGAGTTGCCCGATCCCTGCGGCCACAAACTCACGGGCGGCCGTGTGACATGCGCAAAGTGGGCGCCTCCCGAGGGAGACGCCCACTTTGTGGTGTTTGTTGGTGCTGGCTCGGACTTAGAAGTCCATGCCGCCCGAGGGGTCGCCGGCCGGAGCCGAGTTCTTCTCGGGCTTGTCGGCGACGACGGCCTCGGTGGTGAGGAACAGTCCGGCGATCGACGACGCGTTCAGCAGCGCGGAACGGGTGACCTTCACCGGGTCATTGATTCCGGCAGCGATCATGTCGACGTACTCGCCGGTGGCGGCGTTGAGGCCCCATCCGACGGGCAGGTTGCGCACCTTGTCGGCGACGACGCCGGGCTCCATGCCGGCGTTGAGCGCGATCTGCTTGAGCGGGGCGTCGATGGCCACGCGCACGATGTTGGCGCCCGTTGCCTCGTCGCCGACGAGGTCAAGGACAGCCTTGCTCTCGAATGCGGTCTTGCCGGCCTGGATGAGGGCGACGCCACCACCGGCGACGATGCCCTCTTCAACGGCAGCCTTGGCGTTGCGCACTGCATCTTCGATGCGGTGCTTGCGCTCCTTGAGCTCAACCTCCGTAGCGGCTCCGGCCTTGATGACAGCAACGCCGCCAGCAAGCTTGGCGAGGCGCTCCTGGAGCTTCTCGCGGTCGTAGTCGCTGTCCGTGTTCTCGATCTCGGCGCGGATCTGCGAGACGCGACCGGCGATGGCTTCGACGTCACCGGCACCCTCGACGATCGTGGTCTCGTCCTTGGTGATGACGACCTTGCGGGCGTTACCAAGCAGGTCGAGCGTGACGTTCTCGAGCTTGAGGCCGACCTCTTCCGAGATGACCTGTCCACCGGTGAGGATGGCGATATCCTGCAGCTGAGCCTTACGACGGTCTCCGAAGCCCGGAGCCTTGACGGCGACGGACTTGAAGATGCCACGGATCTTGTTTACAACGAGCGTGGCGAGGGCTTCGCCGTCGACGTCTTCCGCAATGATGAGGAGCTGCTTGCCGGTCTGGATGACCTTGTCCACGATGGGGAGCAGGTCCTTGATGTTGGAGACCTTGGAGTTGACGATCAGGATGTAGGGGTCTTCGAAGACCGCTTCCTGACGATCAGGGTCGGTGACGAAGTACGCCGACAGGAAGCCCTTGTCGAAGCGCATGCCCTCGGTGAGCTCGAGCTCGGTGCCGAAGGTGTTCGACTCCTCGACGGTGACAACACCTTCCTTGCCGACCTTGTCGATAGCCTCGGCGATGATCGCGCCGATTTCAGTGTCTCCGGCGGAGATCGACGCGGTCGCGGCGATCTCTTCCTTGGTCTCGATCTCCTTGGCGCTGGCGATGAGCTCGGCGATGACAGCTGCCGTGGCCTTTTCGATACCGCGCTTCAGGCTGATCGGGTCAGCGCCGGCTGCGACGTTGCGCAGGCCTTCGCGAACCAGGGCCTGGGCCAGGACGGTCGCGGTGGTCGTACCGTCGCCGGCAACGTCATCCGTCTTCTTGGCGACCTCTTTGACGAGTTCCGCACCGATCTTCTCGTACGGGTCGTCGAGTTCGATCTCCTTGGCGATGGACACACCGTCGTTGGTGATCGTGGGGGCGCCCCACTTCTTCTCCAGAACGACGTTGCGGCCGCGCGGGCCGAGGGTGACCTTGACGGTGTCGGCCAGAATGTTCAGGCCGCGCTCAAGCCCACGACGGGCCTCTTCATTGAATGCAATGATTTTTGCCATATGTGTAACTCGTCCCTCCCGGACGTTCCAAACGATGATGGGGTTGGCACTCAGGTGACGAGAGTGCTAAGTCGATTCTGGCACTCTGGGGTCGAGAGTGCAAGCGAGCATCTGGGGTTACACCGGGCCAGCTGCAGACCGTCAGGGAACGAGATCGGTCGAGCCGGTGCCGTTGGGCACCAATTGAAACCAGGTATTGCCCGGAGCTAGCCGAATTGTTACTCCATGAGCGTCGACGAGGCGGATCGGTGCGGTCTGAGAGCTCTTGCTCCAGGTGGCCGCAAGCGTCTTTCCACCGGTCGAAATCGACGCTTCACCCGAAGAGATGAGTTCGGTCTTGGGGATGCTTTGGTCGACGGTGACGTCCACCCGCAGCACCACAACATTGGTGGCCGCCAGCTGCACACCGTCGCCGGTGAGGTCGGGCGCGCCGTCCTGCGCGCGCAGGTAAGCGGTGGCTTCAGCATTCCAGGTCCAGCTGCGGGCACTCGAGTTGGAGAACCGGGTGTTGACCACTGAAATCGGAGCGCCATCCACGACAGCAGACGCTCCGGCGAGCGTGGCCGCATAGGCGTACTGCTGGGCAGGCGGGGCAACTGTGACGTTGCGGTTCGCGAATTCAGAGGCGGCGAGGATTACGTTGTGCGGGGCCGCAGTAGCTTTCGATCGGGAGAACAAACCGGTCGTGTCGTAGTCAAAGATGGCGCTGATCTGACCGGTCGCGGTCATGGCATCGACGAATCGCTGCTGGCCGCCCGAATACGAAACGAGGCCGCCGAACGGGGCGATAATATCGGGGTCCATCGGGCGGATCGACCGTACCGGCCCGACCTGGTCGGGAATGCTCGACTGCCACACGGCGACGTACCGGGTGATGCCACCTTCGACCAGTTCTTCGAACACGAGGTCGGTGCGGTCGATCGCGACCTGCGGGCGGGCGGCCACGTGGTTGTCGATCTTGGCCGCGAGGGAGGGGTGCGCCGACGACCCGACTGCCACAGCAATGCCGGTGAGCGGTGCGATCTCCGTGGCGGCGGGGGCACCATAGCCCGAAGCCCAAGCGGGGGTTGGAGTCCGGGTCGGCGTCGCACTACTGCCGGAGCATCCGCTCAGCAGCAGTGCCGGCACGATCAGAGTGAGCAAGACCGCGGACTTCAACGGTCGTGTCGTGCGGGCTGTTTTTTTCTTGGTCACCGGTAAACACTAATGCCGCCCGTTGCAGCGGGCGGCATTAGGTGGGGGACAGACCCCGATTACGGCGTGTGTCAGGCCGGTCGAACCGATTCAGCCTGGGGGCCTTTCGCTCCGGCACCGACCTCGAAGACTACCTGCTGGCCTTCTTCAAGAACCTTGTACCCGCTCATGTCGATGGCGGAGTAGTGGACGAAAACGTCTTGCCCTCCCCCATCGACAGTGATGAAGCCGAAACCCTTTTCAGCGTTGAACCATTTCACGGTTCCGTTCGCCATGTGTTACTCCTTGCTCAATTTCGACGGCACCGCCCATTGGCTGTTCCGGGCCCTGTCGCAAAAACTGCGTTCATTCTGTGCGAGCAGCAAATCCCCGAGAGCAAGTCTTCTGTTTCAAGTTACCTACTGGTGCAAGTTACCTTGGGCGAGCGTTCTTGATCCGGGCGGGTATTGCCCGAACAAAATGTTTGACCAAGTCCAGATAGTACTGAAGCCACGGCGAAAGAATAGGGGCTTGACGAACCGGGCAATGCCCACTATGCCCGAAGTTTTGACTGCCTGTCAGCCTGCTGGCAGCGCATAGTCGTTGCCGACGACGACGGTGAGGGCCGCTCCCGAATCGACGAAGCTGGTCGAGACAACGATCTTCGATCCCGGCAGTAAAGCCGCGACGCCGCGTGCGGCGCCTTCTTTGCTGGCATCGGCGTAATAAACGACGGTAATCGGTTCGGTGTCGGTGCTCGCATTGCCGGTGGCGCTGACCACCCAGCCAGCGGCGGTAAGCGTGTCGCTGACGGATGCTGCGACGCCGTTCCTCGCGGAGCCGTTCAACACATTCACGGTCAGCGCCGGGTCGACGGTCGCTTCGGCGGTCGGAATAGCGGTCTCGGTGGGGACCGGAGTCGAGCCCGGCGACGACAAGCCGGGGATACTGGAAAAGTCGAGGCGGTTGTTGATCGCGAAGATTCCGACCACTCCGACCGCGATCAAGAGCACGGTGGCGCCGAGCGCCCACCAGAACCCGATCCAGCCGCGGCCCCTTCTACGGGGAGCACGGTGGGCACCGACTCGGTCGAGGGCATGCATATGGGTGTCGAAACGGTCTTTCGCAAATTTTCGCGCCATAATGATTGGATCCTTGATTGGCCGGTCGCCCCATGCCGGCGAAATGCGGTCAGATACTAGTCGTGAGCGGGCAGCGAACGACTGGCGCGCGCCTCGGATCGGGCGGAACGCATCCGCTGCAGTCGGTTCACGAGCATCGGGTCGAAGGCCAGTGCCAACGGTGAGTCGACCAGCGCCGCCAATAGTTGATAGTAGCGCGCGGCCGAGAGACCGAAGGTGGCGCGGATAGCCTCTTCCTTGGCGCCGACATGCCGCCACCATTGCCGTTCAAAGGTCAGCACGGCTGCATCGCGTTCGCTGAGTTGGGTCAAATCAGGTGCGCTTCTGGCGGGCGGAGCGGAAGGTTGTGCGTGGGTCGGTGTTCTCTCACTCATTGATGTATCTTTCCCCCAAAGCAGTTTTGACGGAACATCCGACGCACTCATCCTATTTGCGAGCGACTGGATGTTGTCTCCGGCACGCCCGGAACGCCGGAGTTGCGGGGTCTATCGCCGTGCAAACACTGCGAAACGGCCGGGCCTGGAATGCGGGTACTGCCACACGAGTTTAGGCTGAGTAGACGTTGTCCGTTTGTGGACGGCCGGATCGAAGGGACATCCACCATGGACTACGCAATCAAGAAGTCAAACAGCGAGTGGCGCTCCGAACTGGGCGACGAAAAATTCGCAGTGCTGCGCGAGGCTGGTACCGAGCGCCCCGGCACCGGCAAGCTGCTCGACGAGAGTCGGGCTGGCACGTACACCTGCGGCGCCTGTGACGCCGAGCTGTTTAAGAGTGGCACCAAGTTCGATTCCGACTGCGGCTGGCCAAGTTTCTACGAGTCGGTACGACCCGAAGCGGTCGAGCTGCTCGAAGACCGTTCGCTCGGCACCGTGCGCACGGAGGTCCGCTGCGCAAACTGCGGCTCGCATCTGGGTCACGTTTTTCCCGACGGATTTGGCACCCCGACCGGCGATCGCTATTGCATGAACTCGATCTCGCTCACCTTCACGCCCGCCGAGTAGAGCGGTGAGCCTGCCTCCCTCAACAACGAATGTTGTCCCGTCTGCGGTCTTCCAAGCCGTCAATTGCCGGCGCAGCTACTCCAAAGTGACGGCGTTCGCGCCTACCCGGGCCGAGTTGTTGCCCTTGGTAGGCGCAGCGGCGCGGGTAGCCGATCACGGTGCGCTGCGGCCGTGGCGCCTGCTCGAACTACGCGGCGAAGCGTTGGAACGGCTGGGAGCGGCATTTGTGGCGGCATCCGCTTGTCAGGGCAGCGAGGCCGTCAAACTAGCCGGCAAACCGTTGCGGGCGCCACTGCTGATTGCCGTCGTCGCCGTGCGGCGGGCCAGTGACAAGGTGGCCGACTGGGAGCAGGATGCGTCGGCGGCGGGCGTCGCACACCTGCTCACGCTACTGCTCGACGACGCCGGCTGGGGTGCGATGTGGCGCACCGGACCGTTCGTGCGCGCGGCAGCGGTGCGTGCGGTGCACGGCCTCGCCGACAACGAGGAACTGCTCGGATGGCTGTATGTCGGCGGGATTCCGGTGGACTGCAAGCCTGGTGTGCGGCTGTCGATAGACCCCGTCGAGTTTCTCGAAGTTCTGTGATCGAACGCTGGTTCTCGGCGCTGGTTCTCGGCACGAGTTCTCGGCACGAGTTCTAGGCGGTAAGATGGCCGGGGCGACGCCAGCGCACCGCGGCAATGACCACGGCCACGAGCGCCAGCGCGGTCCCGACGATGGTCGTCACGCCGAGCGGATGCCCCGACGTTGGCGCGAGCAGATCCAGCGCGAGGGCGCAGACCAACTGGCCGGCCACGATGCACAGGCCGAGCATGAGTACCCCGGTGGTGCGCACGACGACCGCGGCCCCGGCGATGAAGACGCAGCCGATGAGTCCGCCGGTGTAAAGCCACGGATTCGCCGGCAAGTCGAACGCGAAACCGACCAGCAGGCCGTGCACGAGGGCGGCGAGTACAAGGGCGATGGTGCCGGTGAGAAAGTTCAGAAAGGTCGCCGTGAGCGCGCTTTGGGCAGTGACTCGCACCTGACCGTTGACGGCCTGCTGCCAGCCCTGGCCGATACCGGCGATCAGCGGCAGCGCTAGCAGCCAGAGCGCGCCGCTGCCGCGCAGCTCGCCGCTCACCGTGAAGGCGACGGCGATCAGGGCGAGCACGGCACCAATGATTTTGGACGCGTGCAAAGGACGTCGCCCGCCCGGGCCGATGCCGAAACGGTCCATGAGCACGCCGCTCACGGTTTGGCCGGCCACTACGGCGACCGTGAACAGGGCGATGCCGAGCGGTGCGGCAACGAGCCCCTGCGACAGCACGAACAAGGCGCCGGCCAGTCCGCCGAACAGGTGCCACCAAGACAGGTGGTTCGCTGCAACGCCGCGCGCGACGAGTTGCAGGCCACGGCGTCCGCTGCGGAACACGATGAGTCCGAGGCTGAGAACAATCAGACCGGAACCGAAAGAGATGACGGCGGCGGTGAATCCGTCGCCGATTCGGTGCCCGAGTTCGCCGTTCACCCGTGATTGCACGGCGTACAACGCACCGATCAGCACGGAGAAGACGAGGGCTAGCCAAACCGGCACAGCGGATGCCGCGAGCGCGGTCGACGCATCCGTTCGTTTTCGTGCGCGGGCCTGGGTCACCTGGTAATTCTACGAGAGAGTACGTTGCCGCGCCGCCCGGCCTACCGGGACCCTCCGACCAACCCTGGGCCGCTGGGCCGCTGGGCCGCTGGGCCGCTGGGCCGCTGGGCCGCTGGGCCCACCTTATGACCCCGGGCCCAGTTTATAGACTGGGCCCACGGTCCGGGCCCGGGCCCCGTCCGTGAGAGACAGCGCGGCGAGAGTCAAGCGGCGCGCACTTGGATCTGGCCGGGGGCGGCTCCGTCGCTGCCGAAAACCAGGCGGCGGTTGGCGATCTTGTCGGTGAAGAAGCGGTCGTGGCTGACCACCACGACGGCGCCGGGAAAGTGCACGAGGGCGCGTTCCATCACCTGGGTGCTCGACATGTCGAGATGGTTGGTCGGTTCGTCGAGCAACAGCACCGAAGCTCCGGAAAGCAAGCATTGGGCCATCGCCACGCGGGCGCGCTGCCCACCTGAGAGAGCACCGATCTTCTGCTTGAGATCGGCCTCACTGAACTGGAACATGGTCAAAAAACGGTTGACCGACTTTTTCGTCGCGGTGAGGGCAAGACTGCCGGGCATGGCGTTGACGGCATGGCTGACGGTATCGGTCTCGTCGAGTTCGGCCAGAATTTGATTGTACGAGACGACGCCGGCGCCGCTGGCCCAGGCGACCGAGCCGTGGTCGGCCGTCTCCTCACCGGTGAGCACCCGCAACAGGGTGGTTTTGCCGCTGCCGTTGCTGCCGAGGACGACGATGCGGTTGCCGCGGCGCACCTCGAAGCTGAGGTCTTCGAACAAGAGTTTGTCGCCGTAGCTCTTGGCGAGGCCATCGACCCGACACAGCACGTCCTTGACGTGCAAATTGCCGTAGATCTCGGTGATGATCTGGTCTACCGGGCGCGGCGTGCGCGACTTCTTGATGTGGGCCAGCTGGTTGCCGAGCTGGCGACTCTCCGCCTTGGCTGCTTCCCGACGGTCGGCGATTCCCTCGGCCTCGAAGGCAAGCAGCTCGGATTCGTGCACGAACTGAGCCTGAAGAGTCTTGAGCCGAAACTGCTTCTGCACGATGTACTCACCGAAGTTGCCGGGATACTCGTGCAGGTGAAAGTTTTCCACCTCGATAATGCGGGTGACGACGGCGTCAAGAAACTTGCGGTCGTGGGAGACGACGATGGCGGCACCCTTGAAGCTCGTGAACCAGGCTTCGAGCCACTCAACGCCGGCCACATCGAGATAGTTGGTGGGTTCGTCGAGCAGCAGCACGTCAGGGGCTTCCAACACGATCTTGGCCAGGGCAGCACGGTTGCGCCAGCCGCCGGACAACTCGTCAATCGTGCAGACGCGGTGCGCCTCGCTGAACCCGAGGGTGGTCAGCGCGGTGTCAATGTGGCGTTTGTAGTCCCAACCGTCCAGGCGGTCCATCTCCTCGAATAGCTCGCCCTGCCGGGTGATCAGCCGGTCGAGTTCTGCGCTGGCCGAAGCGTCGAGGGCGATTGCCGCGTCAATCGCCGCGAGTTCAGCCTCAATCGCTTTCACGTCCACGAACAACGCGTCGAGCGCTTCGGTGATGGTTTGGGCGCCGTTGAGTTCTGAGAACTGGGAAAAGTAGCCGACCCGAATGCCGTCCTCGAGCGTGACCTCGCCGGTGTCGGGCGAGACCTGGTCGAGGATGAGCTTGAGAATGGTGGATTTGCCGGAGCCGTTCTTGCCGATCAGGCCGACCCGGTCACCGGGTTCCAGGCGAAAGAACGCTTCGCGCAGAATCTGCGTGTTCTCGAAGCGAATACTGACGTCGTTCAGCCGGATCAGGCTCATGCGTGTTTCCTCTCAGGGCGCGCGGGCATCCGCACCTAAAAACCCCGCCATCAGTGTACGTGGCGACCCTGTTTTGCCCGGCGGCTGAGGCCATAGGGTAGGCCCGCGACGCATCGCCGTAGCCACGCCGACCTCACCTGCTGCGCCAACCGCATCGCGGGCGAGCGCCCATCCGGCTGTAAACCCACTCACGCTTCTGGCGTGGGAGTCGTGGGGCCGGCCACGGGACTTGAACCCGTAACCCCCACTTTACAAGAGTGGTGCGCTACCAATTGCGCCAGGCCGGCATGAGGCACGGGGCCTCAGTCCACCATCCTAAATGATTTCAGCGCTGCCACGGGCAACAGCCAAGCGGATGCGCGTGGCGCGAGTTGAAGCATCCGCTTCGGCGATGTGGCGCACTAACCGCCGGGGGTGGGATCTGGCGTCGGCGTTGAGGTGGAATACGTCTCGCCAAGGGCCACCTGTACGAAGGATGCGAACTCTTTCGGGTCTTCGAGCGATCCGGTATATGGCTTGCCGTTGACCAGGATGGTCGGCGTTCCGATGATGGACTCCATTGAGGAATTGGGGATAGGACCGTCGAGCGCACGGTTGGTTGCCGCTGTGACCCACGACTCGTAGGTGCCGTCCTCGATGCAGGCATTGATGTCGGAGAGGGCTGTGTTCACACCGGATTTCCGGACGACGGTTTTGATCTCGTCGTCGCTGCGGCCGGGCGATGTTTCTTTCGGCTGGTCGACGAACAGGGCCGAGCTGAAGGCGAAGAAATCATCCGGTGAGTAATTGGCGACGCACGCTGTCGCGTTCGCTGCGCGCAGGGAGTACTTGGTGCCGGCGGATTTGCTCGTGAGAATAGCTACCGGGTGGATTTCCACTGTTGCCGCGCCGGAGTCGACCCATTGGGCGATTTGTTTGTTGTTGGCGTCTTCGAAGTCGCCGCAGAGCGGGCAGAGGTAGTCGACGTAGATCCGGATGTTGGCTACGGCGCCGGTGGTATCCGGTTTGGATGGCCTCGGGTTTGCGTCGGGCTGCAATGCGGGTGTCAGAGAAGTGACCATTCCCTCGCCGATGAGAGCGCCGTCACTGGCCATGTTCTTCGGGCCCGGACCGGCCGGTTTGATCGAATTCATGATGATGACGGAAACCAATACGACGATCGCGACGGCTGCGATCGCGATGCCGCCTTGCAAAAATACCTTGTTCCGGCGGTCCTTCTTTTTTTGACTGACTCGAAGCTGCTTGGCTTTTACCCGGGCGGCGTCACGCCGCCGGTTTTTTGCGGGACTGCCGTCGCCTGATCCGCCAATAGTCATAAAAAATCGCTTTCCAGAAGAGGGAGCGCGCGTGAAGGCGCCTCTGAGATAGTAGGTCCCGTGACTGGGAATCGACCAAACGGGTCGCGGACCCGCGCCGGAACATCCGTCGTGTAATATTGAAGCAAACGCGTGCCGTAGCACACGAAGCATGAATCCTATTCACAACGGATCGTCCGGCACGTTCCTGCCGGTGAAGGAGAAATAATTATGGCTTCAGTGACCTTTGACAAGGCAACCCGGCTGTACCCGGGGTCCACCAGGCCGGCTGTTGACCAGCTCGACCTCCAAGTCGCGGATGGCGAATTTCTGGTCCTGGTCGGCCCGTCCGGCTGTGGCAAGTCCACGTCACTGCGCATGCTCGCCGGTCTCGAAGAGGTCAACGACGGCAGTATTTTCATCGGCGAGCGGAATGTAACGGATGTTCCGCCGAAAGACCGCGATATCGCCATGGTCTTCCAGAACTACGCGCTGTACCCGCACATGACCGTCGCCGAGAACATGGGTTTCGCGCTCAAAATCGCCGGCATCAACAAAGATGAGCGCGCCGCCCGCGTGCTCGAAGCGGCCAAACTGCTCGATCTGGAACCATACCTCAGCCGCAAGCCGAAGGCACTCTCCGGCGGCCAGCGTCAACGCGTTGCCATGGGCCGCGCGATCGTTCGTCAGCCGCAGGTGTTCCTGATGGATGAGCCGCTCTCCAACCTCGACGCCAAACTGCGCGTGCAGACGCGCACCCAGATCGCTTCGTTGCAGCGTCGGCTCGGCGTCACCACCGTCTACGTGACCCACGACCAGACCGAGGCTCTCACCATGGGCGACCGGATTGCGGTCCTGAAGGACGGCGTCCTGCAGCAGGTCGGTTCGCCTCGCGACCTGTACGCGAAGCCGCAGAACGTGTTCGTGGCCGGTTTCATCGGCAGCCCCGCGATGAACCTGTTCCTCGCGGACACCGTCGATGGCGGCATCAAGTTCGGCACGGCCACCGTTCCCGTGCAGCGCGAGACGCTCGCCAACTCGACCGGCAAGAAGGTGACCGTCGGCATTCGCCCGGAGGACATCCAGATGTCGTCCGCCGCCGGCGAAGGCCTGCAGATCGAGGTCGACCTGGTTGAGGAACTCGGCGCTGACGGCTATCTCTACGGTCACTCCACGATCGAGGGCAAGCGCACCGACATCGTCGCGCGCGTCGACGGCCGTTCGCACCCGAACGCCGGTGAGACGGTGTACCTCACGGCCACGCCGAACCACCTGCACGTGTTCGACGCGGAAAGCGGCCTGCGCCTCGGCGGCGCCGTCACCGACTAGTCAGTATCGTAAAACGGCTGGAGGGAGTGCGCTCCCTCCAGCCGTTTGTTGTTTGTTAGGGTCAAATAATGAGCGGTTCACTCAACATCACGTCGGCTACGGTCGATCCTGCCCTGCTCGACCTGCCGTGGCAGCTGCCCCTCGACGCCTGGCCGAATGAGAACATCGCCTCACTGCCCAAGGGCATCTCGCGCCACCTCGTGCGGTTCGCTCACTTGAGCGGTCGGGTGGTGGCCATCAAAGAGACCACGAGCGAGATGGCCAAGCGCGAATACGACATGTTGCGCACCCTGGCCAACCTCGAGATTCCCTGCGTCGAGCCGGTAGCCGTCATCACCGACAGAACGGATGCCGCGCTCGACCCGCTTAATTCGGTTCTGGTTACCCGTCATCTCAAGTTCTCACTCCCGTACCGCGCGCTGTACTCGCACGAACTGCGCCCGGATACCGCCACCCGGCTGGTCGATGCCCTCGCGGTGCTACTGGTGCGCCTGCACATGATCGGTTTTTTCTGGGGCGACGTCTCGCTTTCGAATACCCTGTTTCGTCGCGACGCCGGCGCCTTCGCCGCCTACCTCGTCGATGCTGAAACGGGACAGCTGTACTCGGGCGGTCTCTCGAACGGCCAGCGCGAGAACGACCTCGAAATTGCCCGGGTGAACATCGCCGGCGAGCTGATGGATCTGGAAGCCGGCGGTCGCGTCGCCGACGAGTTGGACCCGGTGCGCATCAGCAACGGCATCGTCGCGGCCTATCGGCTGCTCTGGCAGGAACTCACCGGCTCCGAGTCCTTCTCCAACTCCGAACGCTGGCGAATTGCGCAGCGGGTGGAACGTCTCAATGACCTCGGCTTCGACATCGAGGAACTCGCCATCAAGACCGACAGCACGGGTTCAAGCGTGCGCATCCAGCCGAAAGTTGTCGACGCTGGCCACCATCAGCGCCGGCTACTGCGCTTGACCGGCCTCGACGCGGAAGAAAACCAGGCCCGCCGTCTGCTGAACGACCTCGACTCTTATCGGGCTGCCTACGGTGACCCTGGAGCGGACGAAGAAATGGTCGCGCACGAGTGGCTGGTGCGGGTGTTCGAACCGGTGGTGCGCGCCATCCCCGAGGAGTTGCGAGGCAAACTCGAACGCGCAGAGGTGTTTCACCAGTTGCTCGATCACCGCTGGTTCATGGCGCAAAACCAGGCGCGGGATATTCCGCTCGCCGAGGCCGTGACTTCGTACGTGCAGGACGTACTGCGCCACCGCCGCGACGAGGCGACCGTGATCGACCCGCTCACCGGAGCCATCACCCTGCCGATTCGCATGCAGCTGGGCGACGACGCGTCCGCTGACCCCGACGATGCCGATGACTGGATGCTCAAGGTCTAGCCTTCTGTGGTTTCCCTGGCCCGTTCGGTACTTCCCTCTCGGACGGGGCCCAGGCCCCGTCCACGGGCCCAGTTTATAAACTGGGCCCAGGGTCACAAGGTGGGCCCGGCGCAGTGGCGACGGAAATTGGCGCCATTTAGGGTACGCGCGGGGCGCATCCGCTACAGGTTTACGCGCGCGGGACGTCGTGCTGAATCATGAATTCGGAGAATAAGCGAGGAGAGTAGGCCGTGTCCCAGTCCCAGCGGTCGAAGCTGGTGACTTCAGGACGCAGGAGATTTTCTCGATTCTTCTCGGCGACGACCACGTCGTCCGGGTGCCGGTCGCCCAATAGTGCGCCCCGGGTGTACTTGATTTTGCCGTCGAATTCGCCGATCTTGCGCACTCCGCGCCAGAAGAAGTCGACCCAGTACTCTCGGCCCTGCACGACGAAGCGCACCTGAAGTTCGGGTATCTCGAAGCCCAACTCGGCCATGCGTACCCGGCTCAACGACTCGCCCGGATTGGCAGACAGCGGATTCGCGAAGTCTATGACCCGGCGCACCGTTTGGCTTCCGCGTCTGGGATGCACCATCGCCAGTTCGGCGTAGAGGTCGTCCTTGCAGAGTACCGGAGCACTGCAACTGCCCTGCCGGCGTTCCCGCTGCCCGCGCTCCTGCTCCACGCGCAGGGCGTGGTCCATCATCGTGACGCCGACGAGAAAGCTTGAGGTTGCCGCCACATCGATGAGGGTGCGCGTGAGAGTGGTAGCGACGCATCCGTTTATCGTGATCGACTCCGGCTCGACCACGCTGCGATGGCTCATGGTGAATCGGGCGCTGCTGCCCCCGGCCGCGTCGTTGTTGATCGCGTGCACGACTGTAGGCCAAGGTCCGATGATGGGCAGGTTGTACAGTACCGCCGCCGAATGATGGGAGAGGAGAAGCGGTTCCTCGGCCGTGAACACGGTGGCACGAACGAAGAGTCGATAATGGGCGTCGCTCTCGGCCCTGCGCCAGGTGTCCCCCGAGGCATAAACTCCGCGACGGATGCGTACCAGCTCACCATTCGCAAGCAGTGCGCGCACGGCCCGCGTGTTCAGCCCCGCCGCCCACAGGGACTCGGCGAGAATTAGGCCACCGTTGTGGGCACTTGGAACATCCAGAAGCTCAAGCATGACTAATTGTCATCATGCTCAGGACGTGGAAGGTGTGACGTCGACTGATCTGTGGAAAGCGGGCAGCAACATCCGCTGTGGAGGGCGGTCACTGGTCGGGGACGTTCAGTCAATCGCGATGGTCGCCGGGCCCACCTTATGACCGTGGGCCCAGTTTATAAACTGGGCCCGTGGACGGGGCCCGGGCCCCGTCCACAAAGGAACGAGGCTACTGCTTGGCGGCCTTTGCCTGCTTGATCTGGGCACGCAGGCGCGCCACCTCGTACAGGGTGACTCCGGCAGCGATTCCGGCGTTGAGCGACTCGGTCGCAGCACTGATGGGAATCGAGACGATCGCGTCGCAGGTCTCGGTGACGAGGCGCGAGAGCCCCTTGCCCTCGCTGCCGACGACGATCACGACGGGCCGCTCCGCGAAGCCCGTGCCGAGGTCGGGCAGCGACACGTCGCCGTCGCCGTCGAGACCAAGCACGAACACGCCCTGCGCTTTGAGCGCTTTCAGGGTCTGGGTGAGGTTGCTCGCCATGGCAACGGGGGTGCGGGCGGCCGCTCCGGCGCTGGTCTTCCAGGCCGAGGCGGTCACGCCGACCGAGCGACGCTGCGGCACGATGATTCCGTGGCCGCCGAACGCAGCGGTCGAGCGGATGATCGCGCCCAGGTTGCGCGGGTCTGTGATGCCGTCGAGGGCCACAAACAGCGGCTTGTGGCCGCGGCTGATGGTGAGTTCGAGCAACTCCATCGGGTGCGCGTACTCGTAGGCGGGAACCTTGAGCGCGAGCCCCTGGTGCACGGCGTCACGACCGGCAAGCCGGTCGAGTTCGGGGCGCATGACCTCGAGGATGGGGATGTTGCGGCTCGTCGCCATGAGCAGCACCTCTTTGACCCGTTCATCCATTTCGATGCGTGCGGCGATGTACAGCGTCAGCGCAGGGATCTTCGCGCGCAGCGCCTCGAGCACCGAGTTGCGGCCGGTGACAATCTCGTGCTCGTCGATCTGCTTGGCCCGACGAGTCGAGGATCCGCCGCCGCCGGTGTTGCCAGTGCCGCGCTGGGGTGCACCCTGCGAGGCGCCGCGGGCGCCGCCACGAGGGGTGCCTCCACGGGCTCCGCCTCGGTTGGCGGACGCATCCGCTGCGGGACGCGAGTTGAAGCCACCGGCCGCGGTGAACCGCTCCGCCGCCGCCTTGCGCTTACCGGCGGGGTGGTACGGACGGTCTTCGGCCTTCGGCGTGGGCTTTTTACCCTCGAGCGCCTGGCGCCCTTGGCCGCCGGAGCCGACCTGGGCTCCGCGGCTGCCCTTGCGCACCGATCCGGTGCGCGATTTGCGGTCTAAGTTCTTCATCAGTCAAAGCTCCAATGGGCACCCGACGGGGTGTCTTCGATGGTGATTCCGGCGGCGACGAGTTCGTCCCGGATTCGGTCTGCGGCCGCGTAGTCGCGGTTTTCCCTGGCGAGGTTGCGGTCGCCGAGCAGTCGCTCGACCAACGCGCTCAGGGCCACCATGGCCGGTTCGTCCGTCGCCACGGCCCAGCCGGGCGACAAAGGGTTGATTCCCAGTACTTCGCTCATCGCGAGTACTCCACTGCGAGCGGATGCCGCAGCGTGCAGGTCTTCGGCATCCAGTGCAGCGTTGCCGGCACGCACGGTGTCGTGGAGTACGCCGAGCGCCTGCGGAACGGCGAGGTCGTCGTCCATAGCCACGGCGAAGTCATCCGGCACGATCTCGACGCCGGTTCCGGCGAACCGGGTTCCGGCGAGCCTTCGGTCGGCACGGTCGAGAAAACTTTCGACGCGCTCGAGGGCAGCTTCAGCCTCGAGCAGCGAACCGTCGTTGTAGTCGATGGTGGAGCGGTAGTGGGCAGCGCCGAGAAAATAGCGCACGACGATGGCGCGGGCCTGGCTGAGCAGTTCGGCCGCAAACACCGAGTTGCCAAGCGACTTCGACATCTTCTGACCGTTCACGTTCACCAGGCCGTTGTGCACCCAGTAGTTCGCGAAGTCACTGCCGGCCGCGTTGGACTGCGCGAGCTCGTTCTCGTGGTGCGGAAACCGCAGGTCGAGGCCGCCGCCGTGAATGTCGAAGTGCTCGCCGAGGTAGCGGGCGGCCATAGCGGAGCACTCGATGTGCCAGCCCGGACGGCCCTGCCCCCACGGCGAGATCCAGGCGGCGGAGGCGGGCTCGCCAGCCTTGGAACCCTTCCAGAGGGCGAAGTCGCGCGGGTCTTTCTTGCCGCGTGGGGAGGCGTCCGTTGCCGCTTCCATATTGCCGGGCGACTGGTGGGTGAGGGCGCCGTAGGCCGCCCAGCTCGCACTGTCAAAGTAGACGTCGCCCGACGAATCAGGGGCGGCATAGGCGTGACCACGCTCGATCAGGGTAGTGATGAGGGTCTGCATCTCGGTGATGCTCGCCGTCGCCCGCGGCTCGTAGGTGGGGGCGAGAATGCCGAGTCGCTGGTAGCCGGCGGTGAACTCGAGCTCGTAACGGTAGGCGAGGGCCCACCACTGCTCGCTCGATCCTTTCGCGTTGATCAAAATTTTGTCATCGATGTCGGTGACGTTGCGCACAAACGTGACGTTCAGTCCGCGGTAGCTGAGCCAGCGACGAAGCTGGTCGTAGACCAGGGCACTGCGCAGATGACCGATGTGCGGGCTGGACTGCACGGTGGGTCCACACACGTACATCGAGACCTGGCCCGCTTCGAGGGGGACGAAGTCACGCAAGGCCTGCGCCTTCGAATCGTAGAGTTGCATGGTCACGCCTCCCAGTTTAGGTCAGGGGTCTGACCCGGCTCGGGCAAGGGCGCAGGCGCGGCCGGCTGCCCGACGGACCGACCTGCGCAAGGTGCGAGGTAGAGCAACGCGGTGGCCGTCGCCGCCACACCTTCACCGCGGCCGGTAAAGCCGAGCGCGTCGGTCGTCGTCGCGGCAATATTGACCGGTGCGAGGAGGATTCGGGCGAGTAGCGTTTCTGCTTCGCCCCGACGCGGCGAAAACCTGGGGCGATTGCCGATAATCTGCACCGACACATTGCCGATGAGATAACCGGCGGCGGCGACCAGGCGCACGGTCTCGGTGAGGAAAATCTCGCCGTGTGCATCGGTGAATCGGGGGTCGGCCGTGCCGAAAACGCTGCCGATATCCCCCAGTCCGGCGGCGCCGAGTATGGCATCACAGATAGCGTGCGCGACGACATCGCCGTCGCTGTGCCCGCTCAGGCCGCGTTCCCCTGGCCAGTACAACCCGGCCAGCCAGAGCTCCGTGGTGGCGTCGGTAGCGAACGAGTGCACGTCGAGGCCCGTGCCGATGCGCGGAAGGTGCCAGGCGGGCGTCGGGGACGCAGTCGCCGCGTGCAGGATGGCCTCGGCACGTTCGAGGTCTTCGGGGGTCGTGATCTTGAAGGCGAGCGGATGGCCGGCAATAACGCTCACCGGGAGTCCGGCGTCGGCGACGAGGGCCGCATCGTCGGTGTGGGCCTCGAACCGGCCGTTCTGCGCGGCCCGGGCGTGGGCATCCGCGAGCATCGAGCGCGGAAAACCCTGCGGGGTCTGCACTGCGGAGAGCTCAGAACGATCGACGGTGCCGAGGATGGCGCCGGAATGAGCGATGCGCTTAATGGTGTCGACCAGGGGCAGCCCCGGAATAATGCCGTGTCCGGTGGAACGCACCGCAGCGACGACCTCGTCACAGAGGACGGCGGGGGTGAGCGCGCGCGCGGCGTCGTGCACGAGCACGATATCGATGCTCGGCATCAGTGCACTCATGCCCCGGTCGACCGAGTCCTGCCGGGTGCGCCCGCCTTCGATGATGGTGACCGTGCGCGAAGGAGGCGCGGCGATACTGGTGGACGTGGCGGCGGGACTGAGCGGAGGCGGCGTAGTGGTGTCGGGCGCCTCGTGACGGGCGGAGACCGAAGCGGCGATTCGTCGGGCATCCATCAGCCGGTCGATGGGGGCAACCACGATGACTTGCACCGCTTCACGCATTGCGAAGATCGAATCCAAGGCACGATCCAGGAGGGGGCGCATCTGCAGTAGGACGAATGCTTTGGGTTCGACGTGCCCGAGGCGGGAACCACTTCCGGCGGCCACGACGATGACGGCAACCGAGGGTGCAGCCGCTAATGCAGGTGAATCAGTCATATCTGGAGGGTATCTATCCGGGGGTCGGGCTGGAGAGCATGGTCAGGACAAGCAAGCAAAAAGGCGACGCCTGTCGGCGCCGCCTCTCACGAAGCACAGTGATCGAGCTGGGCTCGGAAGTTCAGGAAGCAAGGACCTCGTCGAGAACGGTGGATGCTTTCTCTTCGTCGGTTTTTTCGGCCAAGGCCAACTCGCTGATCAGAATTTGTCGGGCCTTGGCCAACATCCGCTTTTCACCGGCGGACAGGCCGCGGTCCTGGTCGCGGCGCCACAGGTCGCGCACCACCTCGGACACCTTGATCACATCGCCGCTGGCCAGCTTTTCGAGATTAGCCTTGTACCGACGGGACCAGTTGGTGGGCTCTTCGGTAAACGGTGCCCGCAGCACTTCAAAAACCTTGTCGAGGCCATCTTGGCCAATAACATCGCGAACGCCGACGAGATCAACGTTCTCGGCAGGAACTTCGATCGTCAGATCTCCCTGCGTGACGTTCAGCTTGAGGTACAGCTTTTCTTCACCCTTGATGATGCGAGTTTTCACCTCGGTGATCATCGCCGCGCCGTGGTGGGGATACACGACGGTCTCGCCAACCTCAAACAGCATGGATGTGATCCCTTCAGCGGACTAGAGTTTACCACAGCTAAGAGGTGCTACAGTACGCGCGCCCCCGCGAGGCACGTCGACGACAGTCGCGCCCCCAAACTCGCCGCTAAGCTAATAGCACAGGGAATTCTGCAGCGTCGGCCCACCGCCGAACGCTGCTTCAGTAGTGGAGGTTTTGTGAGAGCGCGCATCGCTGCATCCGTTGTATTGGCGGCTGGCATTCTGTTGGGCACGAGCGCGTGCGGGTTTTTCGCACCCCCGGCCACCTCGATCGCCTACAACGCGAGTGACGGTGTCAGCGGCGATGTGGGCGAGATTCACATTCGCAACGCTCTGCTGATCTCGACCGACGGGGAACTGGCCAATCTGGTCGTCTCCGTCGTGAACCCCACAGACGCCCTGCAGACCCTGCTCGTGCAGTACGAGTCGAGCACCGGAAAGGTGTCGCAGCAGGTGCCGGTTGAGGCCAACACGACCGTGACATTCGGCACAGAGGGCGCCCCCTCGGTGGTTCTGGACAACATGGCCAGCCAGCCCGGCTCGCTGTTTCCGGTGTTCTTCCAGTACGGAGAAGAGACCGGTATCGAGCTTTTGCTGCCCGTCCTCTCCGGCGCCCAGAGCGAGTACTCGACCCTTCTACCCACGCCAGCACCGACCGTGACACCGATCCCCACGGAAGTACCGACCGTGACACCGACCCCCCCGGCCACGCCTTCCGCGTAACCCGCGCAACACACGAAGCAGGCCGCCATCCCTCAGGGACGGCGGCCTGTTTCGTTTCTCCCTAGGCTTCGAACCGGTACCCGAGACCGCGCACGGTTACGAGCATGACCGGATCGGATGGGGCTGCCTCGATGCGTGAGCGGATGCGTTTGATGTGCACGTCGAGCGTTTTCGTGTCACCAAAGTAGTCGGTACCCCAGACTCGGTCGATGAGCTGGCCGCGGGTCAGCACGCGACCGGCGTTTCGCAGCAGGAACTCGAGCAATTCGAATTCTTTCAACGGCATGTTCACGAGCTCGCCGGAGACTGTCACGGCGTGCCGTTCCACGTCCATACTCACGGTGCCAGCCGTGAGCATGGTGTCCACGTCGGCTGCACTCTGATCCTCGTGCCGACGCAGCACCGCACGAATGCGGGCGACCAGTTCGCGCGTTGAATACGGCTTGGTGACGTAGTCATCAGCTCCGAGCTCAAGACCAACGACGATGTCAATCTCGGAATCTTTTGCGGTGAGCATGATGATGGGTACGGTCGACCGAGTTCGGATCTCTCGGCACACCTCGGTGCCGGGGATGCCGGGCAGCATCAGATCGAGCAGAATGAGGTCGGTGCCGTTCTGGTCGAACTCGCTGATCGCGCTCGGTCCGTCTTCGGCGACGACGACCTCATAGCCCTCGCGTTCAAGCAGAAAGCTCAACGGTTCGCTCAGGGCGCTCTCGTCTTCAACTAAGAGGATGCGTGTCATTGTGTGTCTCCTGCGGTCGCACGAGCGACCGTTCGCGGTTTGTTCGGGCGTGGTTCGATGATCGGTGCAGCCGCCTCCGGAAGGCGGATGGTGAAAGTGGATCCGCTGCCAGGCTGCGACCAGACGCGAATGTCGCCGCCGTGGTTTTGCACGACGTGCTTGACAATGGACAGGCCGAGGCCTGTCCCACCGGTATGCCGCGATCGAGCCTGGTCGACGCGGAAGAAGCGTTCGAACACCCGGTCGAGGTCGCTCTCGGCGATGCCGACTCCCTGGTCGGTAACGGTGATCTCGACGATGCCCTTCTGCAGGCGCACGCCGACGCCCACTCGCGACCCCTCGAGGGAATAGTTCACCGCGTTTGCGACGAGGTTATGCACGGCGACGGTGAGTAGAGCTTCGTCACCGAACACCCGGGCCCCGGACTTCTTGCCGATGACGATCGTGATGCGCTCGGCCTCGGCGACGACCCGACTTTGATCGACCGCTGCGGCGACGATGTCGTCGACACTGAGAATCTCCGGTTCCGCGAGGGCATCCTGCGCCTGCAACCGGGACAGCTCGATGATCTCCTGGGTGAGGCGGCCGAGCCTCGCCGACTCCGTCGTCAACCGGTTGGCAAAGCGGCGAACCTGCTCCGGTTCATCCGCTGCCTGGTTGAGAGCCTCGGCGAGCAGACCGACGGAGGCGATGGGGGTCTTCAGCTCGTGGCTGATATTGGCCACGAAGTCGCGGCGCACCTCGTCGAGGCGAAAGGCTTCGGTGCGGTCCTCAGCCAACATCAGCACATAGCGCGTGCCGAGTCGGGCCAGGCGCACCCGAAAGCGCATGCTTGCGTCGCCGAACGGGCCGCGGGACAGCACCAGGTCTTCGGAGATCGGCTCGCCGGTCTGCCGTACCTGACGGGCGAGTTCGAGTAGTTCGGGGTGCACCAGCTGCTGGTTCCAGACCAAGCCCAGAGTGAGAGCGCCCGGGCTGGTCTTGATGACGTTGTTCGACGGGTCGAGCACGACCCCAGCGGTCTCGAGGGCGTCGAGCACCTGATCGATACCGTCGGGCACAGCGGGGTTGACGACATCCGCAGCGCGGCGGCCGTGATGCTCGGCGACATGTATGAGCGACACGAAACCCGCGCCGACACCGAGTCCGAGCGCCAGCGACAGCAACACCAGCCACGTCGATTCCATCTCTACAGATTACTGACAGTATCCGTCCCCCGTTCGCAACGCACCTGCGCCGGACCCTGTACTTTAGTTAGTGTTCAAGTGGGCGGCACCTGCCGTTAACCTAAATTCGACACCATAAAGCGGTGGCCAAGGCTGGTCACACAGATCGTGCGTGTTCGCGCGGCCGAAAGGATCACCCTATGCGCGATGTATTCCAACAGGAACTCGCCGAAGTTCAACACCGACTTGTCGATATCGCCCGGCTCGTCGCGATTTCTATGGACAAAGCAACACGCGCCTTCAACGAGAGCGACGTGAGTCTGGCCGAAGAAGCCATCACCGAAGACGAGAAGATCGACGAACTCACCGTTGAACTCGATGAACTCGCCATCACCATTCTCGCGCGCCAACAGCCGGTCGCCCGCGACCTGCGCATCGTGGTCAGCGCCCTACGCATCAGCGCCTCTCTCGAGCGGATGGGCGACCTCGCCACCCACATCGCCCAGCTGGCCCGGTACCGGTTTCCCGACAAGGTCATCCCCAAGGGTCTGCGCGGCACCTTCGCCGAGATGGGCGCCCTTGACGTGGTCATCGCGAACATGCTCACCGAGTTGCTCACCAACCAAAACATGCAGCTCGCCGACAAGATTCGCCACGAAGACGACAAGGTCGACGCCCTGCACCTGAGCGTGTTCGACGCCGTGCTCGGCGAAACCTGGAAGGGACTCGCCGCCGACACGGTCGACGCGACCCTGGCCAGCCGTTACCACGAACGTTTTGCTGACCACGCAGTCTCCATCGCCAAAAAGGTGCAGTACCTCGGCACGGGCGCCTGGCATCAGGACGACCGCGACTGAATTCTTGATCAAGAAAGGCCCCGGAGCATCCGCTTCCGGGGCCTTTCTTTGTAGGTTCATTGCGGCCATATTCGCATAACTCCTGCAATTTCTGCACCGACAGCGGGCCGACCGCGTCATCACGCGGGACGTGCTGCGGTGTCGAAGAATTTGCAGGAGTTATGAGAATGAACCGGTGTACACCGGGCCTGTCGCGTGGGCGCGCAGGCTACTTCGTGTTGCCCTGGGCGGCCACGGCGGCCGCGCCGGCCGCAGCAGCTTCGGGGTCGAGGTACTCCCCCGGTGCGAGCGGCATGAGGTCCTCGCCGAGCCGGTAGACGAGCGGAATTCCGGTGGGGATGTTCAGCTCGGCGATGTCGGCGTCGCTGATGCCGTCGAGGTGCTTGACCAGGGCGCGCAGGGAGTTGCCGTGCGCGGTGACCAGCACGGTTTTACCCGCGCGCAGGTCGGGCGCGATGTCGGACTGCCAGTAGGGCAGCATCCGCTCGACGACGTCCTTGAGGCACTCGGTGCGGGGCAGGTCGGAGCCGAGGCCCGCGTAGCGGACGTCGTGCGCCTGCGAGAACTCGCTCGAGTCGTCGAGTACGGGCGGTGGGGTGTCGTAGGAGCGGCGCCAGAGCATGAACTGCTCCTGGCCGAATTTTGCCTGGGTCGCGGCCTTGTCAAGGCCCTGCAGCCCGCCATAATGGCGTTCATTGAGGCGCCAGGAACGCCTCACCGGAATCCAGGAGCGGCCGGACTCGTCGAGCGCGAGATTCGCGGTCTGGATAGCGCGGGAAAGCAGGCTGGTGTGCAGCACGTCGGGCAGCAGGCCGGCATCCCGCAGCAGCGCGCCGGCGCGCGCGGCTTCACTGGCGCCCTGCTCGCTCAGGGGAACATCCACCCAGCCGGTGAACAGGTTCTGCTGGTTCCAGGTGCTTTGGCCGTGGCGGAGGAGGACGAGTGTGTATGGGGCAGGCATGTGCCAACTCTATCGAGCGGCGGGGTGGCCTCAGTGACCGGGCGTGCGGATGCCCAGGCGAGGCAGACGGGGGATGTCAGCAACGGACCCGGCCGACTGCGGCACGATAATCTCCTGGCTGGCCGAGATGGAGATCCCCTCGGAGGCGACGTACAGCGTCGACGCAGCCGGAATGGTGCGCTTGATCACCGCGAGCGCGATCGGCCCGAGCTCGTAGTGGATTCCGCTCGAGGTGATGACGCCGACGGTGACCCGCTCGGCTTCCTGCTCGGGCCTGACGCGGTCGGCCTGGACCGGGTCGCCCGGGGCAGGCAGCACGCCCTCTGATCCGTCGAGGTGCAGCATGACCAGCCGGCGCGGCGGGTGGCCGAGGTTGTGCACCTTCGCGACGGTTTCCTGCCCGCGATAGCAGCCCTTGCTCAGGTGCACGGCGGTGCGCAGCCAGTCCAGTTCGTGCGGGATACTCTTCTCATCGACCTCGCGGGCCCGGCGCGGCCGCCAGGCGGCGATGCGCAGCGCTTCGAGGGCGAGGAGTCCTGCGGGTTTCACGGACGAGGTAGCTGCGGCGCCGGTGGGCGTGACGGTCACGGTTCCGGCGGCCAGGGCATCGCGCAGGGCCGGCAGGCTGGCCCGGGCCACGAGGGTTTCCGTGTAGGTCCAGTGGGTTCCGGGGTGCTCAGGGGTTTCGGCGTACTGGTAGCCGCCGCGGGCGACGTGCGCCCACGGGTCCAGCCAGGTCAGCGGCACGTCGTTCGGGGCTGCGGGAGCGATGCCGACGGTGGCGGGGGCATCCGTCATGGCGCCGATTGTGGCGTAAGCGAGAGTGTGGTCGACGACCTGCACGCGCAGCATGAACTTCATGCGGTCGAGGAATTTCTGTAGGCCGGGCAGCTCGGCAGCCTCGATCAGAAGCCAGGTCTCGACGCCGTCGTCGAGCACGCGGATGGCGTATTCGAGACGTCCGGTGGGGTCTAGCAGCAACATCTCGGTGGATTCGCCCGGTGCAAGGCTTTTCAGTTCCTGGCTGGCGATGGAATTGAGCCAGGTGAGGCGGTCGGGGCCAGCGACGGAGAGCACGCCGCGGTGGGACAGGTCGACGATGGAGCTGCCGGCAGCGAGCGTGCGCTGCTCGATCATAGGGTTGCCGTAGTGCGCGGCAACACCGGCGTCGATTCCTTCGGCTTGCACCGCGCCGGGCAGGCCGAGCAGCGGGGAGGAGGTCGGGGCCGGGTCAGTCATGTCGCTCAATTCTGCCGGCCCGGGTTGTGGGCGGCCATCGTGCTTCGATGCGTGGGTCATCACTATCAACAGTACGACCACGCGATTTATTCGGTGGAGGGCGGGCGCACGAACTTCACCGCGCGACCGNTATGGCCCTGGGCCCAGTTTATAAACTGGGCCCAGGGCCCGGGCCCGGGCCCGGGCCCCGTCCAAGAGGGTGGGGTGGGGGCGGTGGGGGCGGTGGGGGGCTATTGCACTCGGGCCAGGCGGCCGGAGGCGTGGGTGCGCAGATCCTGGCCGAGGGCGGCGATATCCCAAGCCCAGAGCAGGTGGTTGTCGACCAGGCCGTAGAGGCGGGTGGCAGCAGCGTAGGGCTTGGCGCCCGCGGTGCGCAGCACGGCATCCGTTGCGAGATCGATGCGCGGACCCTTGACTTGGCCGAGGTAGAGCTCGGCCACACCGCCGGGATGCACGAGGGTGACCTCAATGTCGAAGCCGCCATCACTGTTGCGCAGCGTTTCGACGGCGGCAGCCGAGGTGAACGGACGCTCGCCCGTTCCTGGCAACATGCCGGGGCCGGGGTCGCCGTCACCCTGGTGACGGCTGAGCCGCCAGTATCCGGTTTCGGTGACCAACGGTGTTTTCTCGTCGGACATCATCTCGGGTGGTAGCGCTTGAGGCAGTGCGGGGGCCACGCCGTCGGCATCGGTTTCGGCAGGAGCGGACGGGCCAGCGGATGCAGCGGCATCCGTTTCGTGGGAAGCGACCTCGGGCTCAAGCCAGGTATAGGAGCTGTAGTTCAGGTGTGGCAGGCCGTCATGGCTGAAGCTGATGCGGTGGCCGAAAGTACGACTGACCGACTCTTCGCCGATCTTGTATTCGAGTACGCCGGAGCCTTCCCACACTCCGATCAACCAGGAGAGCGGAACGAGTTCGGACGGCAAACCGACCGGCAGGTCACGCATGCGTGGTTACCGCTGCCCCCGGAACAGCTTGAACACGACCATGCCCGATACCCAGGCGATCGACAAGCTGGCCAATCCGAGCAGGCCCAGGAAGAAAAGTTCAAGCGCTAACAGATCCATGCTAGTGAGTCTAGTGCGAGCGGTCAGATCGAGACGACGATCGTGGCCGCCACCAGAATAACGATGGCTCCGGTGATGCTCATGGTGACCCGTTTGACGTAGCCCTCTTTGGTTCGGGTGGCGATCTGCAGGCCCAGCGTAACGAGGGTGCAGACAGCCAATGTGAGGCCGATCCAGCTGATCTCCGACCCGTCGGTGGCGAGAATCGCGGTAAGAATTGCGCCCGCAATTGCCAGTACCCACACGGTCGCGATCGTTTTCCAGTGCCAGCTCACGTGTCTATTCTGCCTGACCGCCCGCGTTTCATGGCACGCTAGTATAAATTTCGAGATACTTGGAGGGCGCGAGTGGCGCAGTTGTTGATCCTGACCTCGGTGGCCAACAATGACGTGCTCCCCGCGCTGGCGTTGCTGTCACACAGCGCGAAACTGATTCCCGCCCAGGCGGATCAACTGATCAATGCGCCCGATTCAGATCTCATTCTGGTCGACGCCCGCAGCAACCTCGCCGCGGCCAAGTCGCTGTGCCAGATTCTGCGGACCATGGGCAGCTCCACTCCCCTGCTGCTGGTAGTCACCGAAGGCGGCCTCGCCGCTGTCAGCCCCGATTGGGGCGTCGACGACGTCATTCTCGACACGGCCGGTCCCGCCGAAGTGGATGCCCGCATTCGCCTGACCGCAGGGCGCCTCGCCCACACGGTGCCGTCGAACACGATTCGTGCCGCCGGAGTGGTCATCGACGAAGCAAGCTATTCAGCGAAGGTGCACGGCAAGCCGCTCGACCTCACCTACAAGGAGTTCGAGTTGCTGCGGTTTCTGGCGGCACATCCGTCGCGCGTTTTCACCCGTGAACAGCTGCTGAGCGAGGTGTGGGGCTACGACTATTTCGGGGGAACCCGCACGGTCGACGTGCACGTGCGGCGCCTGCGCGCCAAGCTCGGCGACCAGGAGTCGCTCATTGGCACGGTGCGCAACGTCGGCTACCGTTTCACTGTGCACGAAGAAAACGATGAGCGGGTTCCCAATTCTGTCCGCGCTTAGTACAGCGGATGCCGCTGGGCTGGCTACCTTTCACCAGGTCGCCGATTCCGCGCTGGCCTTCGACGGCTACGCGCCGTTCAACGAGCAGGCGCTGTATGACCTGCAGGCGGGCCGGCGTACCGCCTATCTGGTGCGAATGAACGAACTCGTCGTCGGGGCGTCGCTGGGAGGGCCGGGCGAGATTGACCTCGTGATCAGCCCGACCTATCGGCGGCGCGGGTACGGGCGCATGGCGGCGCACGAACTCGCGCAATCCGAGCCGGATGGCGTGACCGCCTGGTCGCACGGCGATCATCCAGCAGCCCGGGCGCTCGCGAGCGAGCTGCATTTCGTCGCTGCGCGCACGTTGCTGGAAATGCGCAAGCCCCTGCTTGACGAGGCGACGGCATCCGCGCCGTGCACTGATGAAGATATTTCGGCGTTCCGGATGGGGATTGACGAGCCGGAGTGGGTGGCGCTGAACGCGCTCGTGTTTGCAGCACACCCGGAACAGGGCGCTATCACCGAGGCTGACCTGGCGGCGCGGCAGGCGGAGTCGTGGTTCAACGCCGATGACTTTCTGATTTTACGCAACGCCGACGGCCGCATGATCGGCTACAACTGGCTCAAGGTCGATGGGACGATCGGCGAGATCTATGTGGTGGGGGTGCATCCGGATGCCGCTGGCCGCGGCCTGGGACGAGTGCTCATGCAGGCCGGTCTGCACCGCCTGGCCGACGCTGGGTGCACGACCGCCTCGCTCTATGTCGAGGCCGACAGCTTCGGACCGGTGCACCTGTATCGGACGCTGGGTTTCGTCGACCACACGGTCGACGTGCAGTACCGCCGCCTCACCGACTGAAGGCACCTCACGGGTCGCCATGCAGGTCACGGCCGGAAGAAAACCAAAGTTGGGGAGCAGCGCTGCGCGCGCGTGACACGCGACACGCCGAAAAGTCAACGGCTGCCGGATTATTTCGCCAGACGTTCACCCCGTTCGTCGCGGTGGCGTGACCAAGGGTGTCAGGATGGTCAGATGGACGGCGAAATCACCCAAGCAGACTCGGGACTCACAGACTTCGATGACGACTTTGACCCACTCATCGAAAAACTTGACCCGGCGCTGCCCGACGACCGCTACCTCGACCGCGAACTGAGCTGGCTCGCCTTCAACCAGCGCGTTCTCGAACTGGCCGAAGACGAGAGTCTGCCCGTGCTGGAGCGCACCAACTTTCTGGCCATCTTTGCCAGTAACCTCGACGAATTCTTCATGGTGCGTGTCGCTGGTCTGAAACGTCGTATCCTCACCGGACTCGCGGTACCGACCAACGTGGGTCGAGCTGCCCAGGACGTGCTCAGCGACATCTCGGCGGCCGCCCACGCCCTGCAGAATCGCCACGCCCTCGCCTTCCAGAAACTCGTGCGCCCCGCCCTCGCCAACGCCGGGGTCGACGTCGTGGCCTGGGAAAGCCTGGATGACGCCGATCGCCGATCACTGCGCACCTATTTCTCGAACCAGATCTTTCCGGTGCTGATGCCCCTCGCGGTCGACCCGGCGCATCCGTTTCCCTATATCTCCGGCCTGTCACTGAATCTGGCTGTGCGGGTGCGCAACTCCAAGACCGGCAAGCAGGAGTTCGCCCGGCTCAAGGTACCGCCGATGTTGCCGCGGTTTGTGCGGGTGGATCGCACCGAGTCGGTCGACTGCATTCGCTATATCGCGCTGGAGGACCTGATCGCCAACCAGCTCGGCGACCTGTTCCCGGGCATGGAAATTCTGGAACACCACGTCTTTCGGGTCACCCGCAACGAAGACGTCGAAATCGACGAAGACGAAACCGAGAACCTGATCAAAGCGCTCGAGAAAGAGCTGCTGCGCCGCCGGTTTGGCCCGCCCATTCGGCTGGAGGTCACCGAAGACATGGACGACGTCACCCTCGGGCTGCTCGTGCGTGAACTCGACGTGACCGAGCAGGAGGTCTATCACCTGCCAGCGCCTCTCGACCTCGGCGGCCTGTTCGACCTGCGCATCGACCGCCCGGACCTGCACTTCGTCAAGCACGTGCCCACAACGGCCGCTCAGCTGCTGCCGAGCGAGCCGAACGCCGAGCAGGACATCTTCGCAGCGGTCGCCAACCGCGACGTGCTGCTGCACCATCCCTATGAGTCGTTCGCGACGAGCGTGCAGACTTTTCTCGAGCAGGCCGCCGCCGACCCGAACGTGCTCGCCATCAAACAGACGCTATACCGCACCTCGGGCGACAGCCCCATCGTCGAGGCACTCATCGCCGCCGCCGACAGCGGCAAGCAGGTGCTCGCCCTGGTCGAGATCAAGGCCCGATTTGACGAACAGGCGAACATCACCTGGGCCCGCAAACTCGAGAAGGCCGGCGTGCACGTGGTCTACGGCCTGGTGGGCTTGAAAACACACTGCAAGCTCGCCCTCGTGGTGCGCTACGAGAAGGGCGTGCTGCGGCACTACAGCCACGTCGGCACAGGAAACTACAACCCCAAAACCAGCCGTATCTACGAAGACCTCGGACTGCTCACAGCCGATGCCCAGGTTGGCAAAGACCTCACCCGCCTGTTCAACGAGTTGTCGGGTTATGCCATCGAGAAGAAGTTCAAGCGGCTGCTGGTCGCTCCGTTGCACCTGCGGAAGGCCTTGCTCAAACACATCGCGATCGAGACCCAGAATGCGCTCGACGGTAAGACGAGTGGCATCCGGATCAAGGTCAACTCCATGGTCGACGAGGCCATCATCGACGCGCTGTATCGGGCCAGCCAGGCCGGCGTACAGGTAGACGTCTGGGTGCGCGGCATCTGCAGCCTGCGACCCGGCGTCGCGGGCATGAGCGAGAACATTCGAGTGCGGTCCATTCTGGGCCGGTACTTGGAACATTCGCGCATCTTCTCCTTTCACAGCCTCGGCGGCACCCAGGTGTACATCGGCAGCGCCGACATGATGCACCGCAACCTCGATCGCCGGGTCGAGGCGCTCGTGCGGCTGGTCGATCCTGAGCACCTGGTCGAGATCGACGAACTGTTCGAGCGAGCGATGGATCCGCGCACGTCAAGCTGGTGGCTCGACGAAACCGGCCAGTGGACCCGCCACGACGTCGACGAAAAGGGCGGGCACCTGAGCGACATGCAGAACAAGCTGATGCGGCAAATCAGTGCGCGCAAGCGGCCGACCGGACGTCGCTAGTGGCCGTCAAGGCTAACGACCCCGCCGTTTACGCCGCCGGCGCCGTCTGCTGGCGACTGGTCGAGGGTCGCATGCAGGTGCTGCTGATCCACCGCACGGTACACGGCGACGTGACCATTCCCAAGGGCAAGGTGGACCCGGGCGAAACGCTGCCCCGCACCGCGGTGCGCGAAGTAGAGGAAGAGACCGGGCTGGCCGTGGCCCTCGGTGTGCCGCTCGGCGTGTCGCACTACGACATGCCAGACGGCCGCACCAAGATCGTGCACTATTGGGCCGCCGAGATTACGCCCGATGCCATCGCGCACTCCACCTTTGTGCCGAACGGTGAGGTCGCCGCCATTGAATGGGTCACCATCAAGAAGGCGCGTACCTATCTGAGCTACCCGGCCGACGTCACCATTCTCGAGGCATTCTCCGCTTTGGTCGACGCTGGGGTGACCCGTACCTTCGCACTGATCGCGCTGCGGCACGGCAAGGCGGCGCCGCGCACCGGCGCCCTGCCCGACGCGCGTCGTCCGCTGACCGCTCGCGGCGTGAAGCAGGCGGCGAGCCTGGTCGACACGATCATGGCGTGGCGCCCGCTGCGCATAATCTCGAGCACGGCAACGCGATGTGTCACGACCGTGGCGCCGCTGGCTGCCGCCACGGGTATCCCGATCAAGCAGACCGACCTCATCAGCCAGGACGCACTCGAAAGCGGCGAAGCGGATATTCGCGGCGTCGTCGGCAAGCGCGTGCGGGCCCGCAAGACGGCCGTGCTCTGCAGCCACGGGCCCGTACTGCCGGAGATTTTGCGCGAGGTCGCGCTCGCGACGGGAAGCCAGACGTCGTCGGCACTGTCGGAGGCAGCGAACCTGGACACCGGTGGATTCACGATCGTGCACTTGTCGTCGGAGAATCCGGCGGCCGGCATCCTCGCGATAGAAACATACCCCGCGACGGCCTAGTCCGGTCAGCTGACGCGTGACGCGAGCCGGTGCGGAAGCCGCGAGCATCGTCTGATCACGCGCGAGACCCCACTGATGAGGGCCGTAGATGCTTCAAGCGTTATCTCTCGTTTACCTTCTGTTTACCAATAGGTCGGGCGATGGTTACTTCAAATCCCTAACGTCGTTTACGGGCCAGCACCGGCTTGTATAAGCACACACAGTCTTGTCAAAACCCTGAAAGGGAATACACGTGAACTTCAAGCGTTTCGGCCGCCCCGCGGTCATCGCCATTGCCGCAGGTCTTGCTCTCTCGTCCTGTGCAGCAAACGAAGGAGCCACCCCGGCGTCCGACGAAGCATCCGCCAGTACCCTCACCGGCACCCTCAACGGCGCCGGCGCCAGCTCGATGGATGCCGCCCAGCAGGCCTGGATCGCCGGTTTCCAGACCGCCAACACCGGCGTCACGATCAACTATGAGCCCTCCGGCTCCGGCGGCGGCCGCGAAGCCTTCATCGCCGGCGGCACCGACTTCGCCGGCAGCGACTCCTACATGAGCACCGACGAGCTCGCCGGCGTGTTTAACTCCTGCGCTCCCAACAGCAAGGCTGTCGACCTGCCGGTCTATATCTCCCCGATCGCAGTGATCTTCAACGTCGATGGCGTTGACGAACTCAACATGGATGCTGACACGCTCGCCAAGATCTTCTCCGGTGCGATCACCGCATGGGACGACGCGGCCATCGTTGCGCTGAACCCCGACGCAACGCTTCCCTCCGATATCATTCACGCCGTACACCGCTCAGATGACTCGGGTACCACCAAGAACTTCACCGACTACCTCGGCCAGACCGCACCGACCGTGTGGACCGAAAAGGCCTCGGACACCTTCCCGTTCCCCGGCGAAGGCGCGAAGGGCACCTCGGGCGTCGTTGACGCTGTCACCAACGGCACGAACATGATCGGCTACGCCGATGCCTCGCAGGCCGGCACGCTCAGCACCGCCAAGCTCATGGTCGGCAGCGAGTTCGTGGCTTACACCCCCGAGGCCGCGGCCGAGGTTGTCGCCGGATCGCCCCTCGTGCCCGACCGCGCAGCCGATGACCTGGCGCTCGACCTGAACCGCAAGACCACCAATCCGGCGGAATACCCGCTGGTGCTGGTGAGCTACGCGATCGTCTGCAACGAATATGCGGACGCAGCACAGGGCGAGCTCGTCAAGGCTTACATCGAATACATCGCCAGCGCTGACGGACAGGCTGTTGCTGAAAAATCCGCCGGTGTCGCACCACTGACGGACAAGCTCGAAGCCGACGTCGCTGCGGTTCTCGCGACCGTCAAGTAACAACTCCACACACCTGCCCGGTCTGTTCTCGCACACCTGCGAGGGCGGATCGGGCAGACTGGGGTGTACGGCCAGTTGCGTCCAGCCGCATGGCACCCCCGTTTTACATACTTTCACCAGCTCGACGCTTTTAGGAGACCGGCATGACCACCGCTGCCGCCACGACCATCAAGGCCAGGCAACGCCCCGGCGACCGCATCTTCTCGTCGGCCACCGTGATTTCCGGAAGCCTGATCCTCGCCATGCTCGCCGCCGTGGCCATCTTTCTTCTCGTCGAGAGCCTGCCCGCGTTCGTCGCAGGGCCAGACGACTTCAGCGGAGACGTCACCAATTTCTGGTCGTACGTGGGTCCGCTCGTCTTCGGCACGATCTACTCGGCCGTTCTGGCACTGCTTATGGCCGTTCCGGTCGCCCTCGGAATCGCCCTGTTCATCTCACACTTCGCACCGCGCAAGCTCGCGCAGGGCCTCGGCTACCTGATCGATCTGCTCGCCGCCGTTCCCTCGGTGGTCTTCGGCCTTTGGGGCATCGGCGTGCTGGCGCCACTCGTGCAGCCGTTCTACACCACCATCGTGGACTGGTTCGGTTGGTTCACCCCCCTAGCCGGCCCGGCTTCGGGCACCGGCCGCACCATCTTCACCGTGTCGATCGTGCTCGCCGTGATGATTCTGCCGATCATCACCGCCATCTGTCGCGAGATCTTTCTGCAGACCCCGCTATTGCATGAGGAAGCGGCCCTGGCCCTCGGTGCCACCCGCTGGGAAATGATTCGAATGGCCGTGCTGCCGTTCGGCCTGCCCGGCATCATCTCGGCGTCGATGCTCGGTCTCGGCCGTGCCCTTGGCGAGACCATGGCCGTGGCTATGGTGCTCTCCCCCAGCCCGGAAGTGATCTTCCAGCTGCTCACCGCGCAGAACTCCAACACCATCGCCGCGAATATCGCGCTGAACTTTCCGGAGGCGCACGGCGTCGGTGTGAACATTCTGCTCGCGACCGGCCTCGTTCTGTTCATCGTGACACTGCTCGTGAACATGCTGGCCCGGGTCATCATCAACAGCCGTAAGGCATTTTCGGGAGCCAACTGATGTCATCCGTTCTGGAAGCTTCACCGCTGACGAACTCGCTCACCGCCGGCAAGCTGCCCCGGCGCGCGTCGCTGTGGGTTTTGCTCGCCAGCTGGGCCGTGTCGGCCGCCTTCTTCGCGATGCTTTACCTGTCGGCAGCGGTAGACGGCTTCAACATTGTGGGCACATTCGTGTTCGGTACCGTGCTGTACTGCGTGGCTATCTATGTGCTCTCCCGCCTGGTCGAGGGCTCGCGCAAGGCCAAAGACCGGTTGATGACCGCGCTGGTGACCGCAGCGTTCGTCATTGCCCTGTTGCCGCTCATCTCGATCATCTACACGACCACCGTGAACGGGCTACCCGCGTTTCTCACGCCGACGTTCTTCACCTCTTCGCAGCGCAACGTGGTGGGCGCAGGCGGCGGCGTGCTGCACGCCGTCATCGGCACGCTTTTGGTGACCGGCATGGCCACGCTCATCTCGGTGCCGATCGGGCTCCTCGCCGCGATCTATCTCGTGGAATATGGTCGCGGACGCCTATCCAGGGCCATTACCTTCTTCGTGGATGTGATGACCGGTATCCCCTCGATCGTTGCAGGGCTGTTCGCCTTCGCCCTGTTCGCGCTTTTGTTCGACGATCCCGGTATTCGCTTCGGTTTCGGTGGAGCCATCGCGCTGTCGGTGCTGATGATTCCCGTGGTGGTGCGCTCGAGCGAAGAGATGCTCAAGCTCGTGCCGAACGAACTGCGTGAAGCCGCTTTTGCACTCGGGGTGCCGAAGTGGCTGACCATTCTCAAGGTCGTGCTGCCAACATCCATCGCCGGAATTGTGACCGGAGTCATGCTGTCGATCGCCCGTGTGATCGGTGAGACGGCGCCGCTGTTGATCATTGCCGGGTTCACGTCGAGCATGAATTACGACCTGTTCAGCGAGCGCATGATGACCCTGCCGGTGTTCGTGTACACCCAGTACGCCAACCAGGGCGCCGACTCGCAGGCCTTCATCGACCGGGCCTGGGCCGCGGCGCTCACCTTGATTCTGATCGTGATGCTGCTCAACGGCCTCGCCCGCCTGATCGCCTACTGGTTCTCGCCCAAACTGGGCCGCTAATTTTTCATTCAGTATAGAAAGGGACTTATGTCCAAGCGCATCGAAGTCAACGACCTCAACGTGTACTACACCAATTTTCTAGCCGTCGAGGGCGTCTCGATCGTCATCGAGCCGCGCACGGTGACCGCGTTCATCGGGCCGAGCGGTTGCGGTAAGAGCACATTCATTCGCACGCTCAACCGCATGCACGAAGTCATCCCCGGCGCCCGCGTCGAGGGTGAGGTGCTCATCGACGGCAACAACCTCTACGGACCGGGCGTTGACCCCGTGCTCGTGCGTCGCCAGGTGGGCATGGTCTTTCAGCGACCCAACCCGTTTCCGACCATGTCGATCCAGGACAATGTGCTGGCCGGCGTGAAGCTCAACAACCGTCGCATGTCGAAATCGGATGCCGACGACCTCACCGAAAAGGCCCTCCGCGGCGCCAACCTGTGGAACGAGGTGAAGGATCGCCTGGGGCGCCCCGGATCGGGCCTGTCGGGTGGGCAGCAGCAGCGACTGTGCATCGCCCGCGCCATTGCCGTCGAGCCCGACGTGATTCTGATGGACGAGCCGTGTTCGGCGCTCGACCCGATCTCGACGCTGGCCATCGAGGACCTCATCGAAGAGATGAAGCAGGAGTACACGATCGTGATCGTGACGCACAACATGCAGCAGGCTTCGCGGGTGTCTGACCGTACGGCGTTCTTCAACATTGCGGGCACCGGCAAGCCGGGCAAACTCATCGAGTACGACGACACCACGACGATCTTCTCGAACCCGACCGTGCAGGCGACCGAGGACTACGTGTCTGGACGGTTCGGGTAACCCTCCCTCAGCCGCCGAACAGGGCGGCGCCGAAGGTAGCGCGGCCGGCGAGCAGCGTGGCAGCCACGGGCATCCGTTCAAAAACGGCATCGGAGACCTGTAGCGGGTCACCGTCGAGAACGGCAAGGTCGGCGATGTCGCCAACGCGCAGGTGGGTGCGGCCGCGAGCTGACGCGGCCAGTGCCTGGCTACGGGTAATGACCTGGTCGGGGCGCCAGGCTTCTCGGCCGTCACTACGAGCCCGGGACGACGCTGCGCTCATGGCGGTGAGGGGGTCGAGGGGGGCGACAGGGGCGTCGGATCCGAAGGCGAGGGTGGCGCCGGCGTCGAGCAGCGAGCGCAGGGCGAAGACGCGGTCGGCTCCGGCGGCCCAGTTGGATTCGATGGTGTCGCGGTCGTCGAGGGCTTGCTCCGGCTGCACGCTTGCCGTGACACCCAGACGGGCAAAGCGGACGAAATCCTGGGCCTGCAAGAACTGGGCGTGTTCGATGCGGCCTGCGGTGCCGCCGGGGTTGTCACGGCCGATGGTGCCAGCGCGCTCGAAGGCGTTGAGGGCGACGGTGTTGGCCGCGTCGCCGATAGCGTGCACCGCGGGCAGCAGCCCGGCTTCCCGCGCCTTCAACAGAATCTCGGTGAGCTCGTCTTCGCCCACGACGAGCACCCCGTGCCCACCGACCGGGTATTCGTTGACGCAGAAGGCCGTGCGGGTGTTCAGCGACCCGTCGATGAGCAGCTTGAGCGGCCCTACGCTGAGCAGGCCGCGGGTGTCTGCGATGAGGTCGCCGGTGTGCATCCGCTCGTCGACGGCGCGGTCAAGGTCGGCCACGTAGACGCCGGCATCGATGCGAAGGGCATCGAATCCGCTGCTGATGCGGCGCTGCCACGGGTCGCGGTTCCAGGTCATTTCAAAGTCGACGACACCGACGACACCGCGGGCGGCGGCCCGGCTCCCGGCCTGGGCGGTCAGAACGTCGACTTCGGCATCGGGTAGCTGGCCAAGTGCCAGGGTGAGGTCGAACGCGGCCTGCTCCCTCAGCAAGCCGGACTCGTCGACGTACACGTCAAAGCGCACAGCGGCCGCGCTGTTGAGCCAGACGCAGTGCAGGTCATGGCTGATCAAAGCGGTCGGATGCCCCTCTGTCGCCTCATCGAGGCCGCGCAGGGTCGGCCAGTCAGCCCAGGTCGCGTCGCGAAATCTCACTCCGATCAACGGGGTCGACTGCGCGGCCGTGGTGATCTGCGCGCGCACGAGCCCGAGGGCCTCATGGGCCGAAGAGGCCGCGGAGAGGTCGAACCGGGCTCCGGCGAGCGCCCACTGGGTCATGTGCACGTGTTCATCCCACAGGCCGGGAATGACGGTGCGGCCCTCGAGGTCGATGGTGGGGGCATCCGTTTTGGTGTGTGCAGGCGCGATCTGCGTGATGACTCCGTCTGAGATATGCACGTCGCAGAGCGTGCTGTTGCCGGGCTGCGTGACGGAGCGCAGAACGAGATCGGGCATGGATCGTCTTTCACTCAAGGGGCAATGTGTCCCCTTGCCACAGTACAGGCGGGTGAGCGGTGGATCCGTTGACCAGTTTCGACTCCTTCGGCGAAACTTTCACTTTGCTCGCGTACGCGTAGCGAGCCAGACCAGCGAGGCAACGGCCCGCGAGAGTACCGCACGAGACTTTCAATGAGAATTCGTCAGCAACCCGTAGATATCTACGGTAGAAATCGCTACGGTATGAGGCGTTCAAGGCACACATTCACCTCGATCCGTGCCGAACCGACCGTTCTGACAGGAAATCTCTCATGCTCAAGAAGCTTTTTGCAATCACCGCCCTCGCCACGCTGGCCGTCTTCGCTGTGCCAGCCGCAGCATCCGCTGTAACGTACGTTCCGAACGGCAGTTCGAGCCCGGAGGTGACCGGCGCCGTTGTCCCTCCGGACGAGGGGTATGTCGGCTCCGAAGAGGCATACGTGGGCTACGTCGGGCTTGCCTCCACGGGCTATGACGCCTCCGTGCTGGCGATTTCGGGCGGAACCGCCGCGCTGCTGCTCGGGCTGACCTTCGTCACCACGACCGCGGTGCGACGGAAGCGCGCCGAAGGCGCGGCGCGCGCATAAAGCGGGTGCCAGCCGCCCTCGTGGCACCGTCTAGGGACGAGCGCACTCCAAGGAACCGGTGCCCTCGTCCCTCAACGGTGCCGCGAGCGCTCAACACCTGCCCGGTGGGAAAACGGCGGGTGTCGACCCGGAATGATACTGCCAGCAGCCCCGAAAACCACCCGGCGCTGGACCCGACACTAGGCGCTCGGCGGAGCGATCTTGAGGGACTGCAGTTTCTCCTGGAGCACTGCACCGATGCTTTCGCTGTAGGTCGCGGTGAGATGACTGGAGTCGGCGTACACGGCTGATTTGTCAACAAAGGCGGGGCATAGAGCCTCAATGCAGAACCAGGACTGGGTGTTGATGAACGTCGTGCCAGCCATGGTCGCGGCGCTCGCTTCGGCACGAAGAAGAACCTTCCAGTCGTCTTGAATCGAACGGATGCAGTTGCCCGGCTGAGACAAGGGGGTGTAACACGACTGCAGATTTTCTGCACCGGGAGGGGTCATAAGGCTGACTTTCGACGCGCGTGCGGGCAGCTCGGCAAGCGCGGCCGCGTAGGCAGCGGTCCATTCGGATTCCGCGGCCGGCCCTTCAGCCTGAGACGCCAGTCGTTTGATGGAGAGAAAGGAATCGGAGAGGATGATCAGGTCAGGGTCCAGTTGCCGCACCTTCTGCTGCGCCCAGTCGGTGAATGATCCACACTCGTCAAACACTGTGTCCCGGGCACGCGGGTCGAGGACATCCGTTCGCGCGATTGGGCAACTCTCCTTGGTGAGTGCCTGTATCGAGTAGCCGAGGGGTTCGAGCGCCGAAATCACGGCCGGAAGCCAGCTGGTGGCGATGGAATCGCCCAGCACAACGGCGGTGCGTGTTGGAACAGCTGCACCGTAGGAGCACAGATCGAGATTGCGATCGGTGACGTTCAGACAGCCATTTTCGGTCCATTGCGGAACACGCTGATCGGCTAAATTGACGATGGGCGGGTTGAACTCCGGCCACGTTGAAGCCAATAGCGCCGATGAAAGCTGCGCCTGTACGGCGTCGGCCTGCGGCGCTAGGGAGGCAGCCGTCGAATCTTTGGGAGCCGCCGGCACGTAGCCAGCTGCGGGGTTGGGTGACAGCGACGGGAGGATTGCGAGGAAGACGACACCGAAGGCCACGAGCGTGGCGCCGGCAAGCCCGTTGCGTTTTAGTGCGGGGCCGTGCTGTCGCCGCCAGGCGGACCACTCAAAACGGCGGCGCTGGCGGGACGTCTTGCCGCCGAGCCACGGTGATTTATGCAGGGGCCGCTCGACCAGGTTGTAGGCGAGCACCGAAAGCACCGCGATGCCCACGAGAACGAGGACGTAGTACCGAAGCGAAGACGGCGAAATCAGCGTACCGGCCAGAATGATGACCGGGAAGTGCCAGAGGTACAGGGAATAGGAAATGTTGCCGAGGTAGACGCTGACCCGGTTAGTCAGCGGATAGAGGAAACGCTGTTCACCCCCGATGCCGGCTGCGATAACGAGGGCTGCGGCGACGACCGGGAGCACAGCCCACGGCGCAGGGAAAGGCAGGGTTTCATTGATGACGAAGATCGAGAAGACGATCCCGAGCAATCCCACCCACGCGAGAATCGGACGCGCTCGCGCCGGAATCTGTGACCACCACGGCGACGTTATGGCGATGAGCGCGCCCACACCGAGTTCCCAAGCACGTGTAAAGGTGGAGAAATAGGCCAGGGTCGGGTGGGCTTGCGTGTCGAACATGGCCCACCCGAACGACACGACGATGATGAGTGCCATGACGACGCCGGTGACAAGACGTCGACGATTAACCCCCACCTTGGCGGCGACGATCAACACGGCGAGCATCAGCCCCGGCCAGACAAAGTAGAACTGTTCCTCGACGGAGAGGGACCAGTAGTGCTGCAGGGGTGAAATCGGGCCGTCCGCCAGAAAATAGTCCGTGCCGGCGGCCGCGAAGTGCCAGTTCGCCGTGAAGAAGAATGCCCAGATCGCATCCCAGAACGTCTGGTCAAACCGGCCCCTGTTGAACAAGAGCAATGCCGCGCTAAGGGTGACCAGCAAAACGAGCGTCGCTGCCGGGATGATGCGCTTGATGCGGCGTTGATAGAAGACGGTGAAAGAGATGTGATTTGTTCGCTCATGCTCGCGCAGCAGTAGGCCGGTGATGAGGAAGCCGCTGATTACGAAAAAGACATCGACACCCACGAAACCGCCGGACGGCCACGCCCAGATATGGTCGAAGATGACGGCCACGACGGCGAGCGCACGAAGTCCTTGAATATCGGAACGGATGCCGCTCGGTTTATTCTCCTGCGCCCGTGGGATCTGAGCAGTGGGCGACATTGTTCTCCCTGCGATTGGGGGTCAGTGTACATTCAGCGCCGGATGCTCAGGTGCTGCAGGATGGCGGCCAAGGCCTCAAAAAGACCGTGATGAGTCGAGGGTAGTAGATCATGAGGATTGCGCGCCATTCGTTTCGGCTTGTCGATGGCGTGGCACCCCGGAAGAGAACGTGCTGGGCTGGGGTGCGCGAAGAGGCGGGCCTCGCGTGCTGTGTGCACGTGGGGCCCGCCTGGTTCCTGCGAGGGAGTTCTGGGGTG